>JASHQO010000234.1 GCA_030039105.1 Xanthobacteraceae bacterium | reverse complement strand
CAGCGCCGAGCCGACGCCATGGCTCTGCCACGGCTTCTCGACGCTGATCGCGGCTTCGGCCTGGCGCGGAAAGCGTAATCCGAGCAGCCGCAGCTCGGCGGCGCCGCGCATCTGGCCGCCGACGAAGAAGCCATGCACGACGGCGTCCAGCGAGTGGGTCAGATCGGCGTAATCGCGGATGAATTCGTCCGACACGCCGCCGCCGAACCGGCTGTGCCGGCTCGTCGGATCGAGGCGCAGCACGTGATCGCGGAATCTGTCCGCTTCACCGACCCACAATTTGCGGATCACGCCGCCTTCGGGAAGAACATCCTGCATACCAAGGGTCTCCTGACTTTCGTTGTCACTGAGTCCCTCTCGGCCGTTTCCTCCGTTGCAGCTTCATGTTGCAGCTTCATGTTGCAGCTTCATGGCGTGCGCGCGTCTTCGCCAGCATGCCGAATCAAATCATGATGTTGGGTAGCACCGAAATTTGGCAAGGCGAAGCATTGAGCATCATGCCTACATTCCGTATACGCATGGCTCGTAAATTGTTCACGACTGTTTGACGACAGCTAAATCGTGGCATGAGCAATGCAACATTGGTAAGCGTTTCAGGTCTCGCGTCTCCCCGCCATGATTTGTCCACAACGGTAAACTCGTCGATGGCGACTTCCGTCTCAGCGCAATACGCCGCCGCCGTGGCCGCGGGCCGCTTCGACAGCGACAATGCGCAACTCGCCATCGTGGCGAAGCTGGCGCGCCTCGAAGCGCGCATCGCCGAGCAGCGCCTGGCTCGCAAATCGTCGTCGCTCGGCTGGCTGTTCGGCAGCCGCAAGAACGACGCACAGACCCCGAAGGGGCTCTACATTTACGGTGACGTTGGCCGCGGCAAGACCATGCTGATGGATTTGTTTTTCGAGGCGAGCCCCGTGGTGCGCAAGCGTCGCGCGCATTTTCACGAATTCATGCTCGACGTGCACGAGCGCATCTATGCCCTCCGCCAGAAGATGAAGCTCGGCGGACCTGCCCACGAAGATCCGATCCACTTGGTGGCCGAGCAGCTATTTGCCGAGTCGTGGCTGCTGTGCTTCGACGAATTCCACGTCACCGACATCGCCGACGCCATGATCCTCGGCCGGCTGTTCGCGCGGCTGTTCGAGCTCGGCATCGTAGTCGTCGCAACCTCGAACGTGGCGCCGGAGGAGCTTTACAAGGACGGTTTGAATCGCGCGCTGTTCGTGCCGTTCGTGCATCTGCTCGAGGAGCACATGGACGTAGTGCGGCTCGATGCCCGTACCGATTTTCGGCTGGAGAAGCTGGCCGGGCTGCCGGTGTGGTACGTGCCGGCGGACGCCAAGGCCGGTGCCGCCCTGGATGAGGCGTGGCGGCGGCTCGCCGGCGGCCACGCCGGCGCGGCGCAGGACCTGCCGCTCAAGGGCCGCAGCGTGCATGTGCCGCGCGCGTTCATGGGCGTGGCGCGCTTTTCCTTCCACGACCTGTGCGAGGCGCCGCTCGCCGCGGCCGACTACCTGCGCATCGCGCGCGAGTACCACACCATCATCCTCGACCACGTGCCGACGATGACCTATGACAACCGCAACGCCGCCAAGCGCTTCATCATCCTGATCGACACGCTCTACGACATGAACGTGAAGCTGATCGCCTCGGCTGCCGCCGAGCCGGACGATCTCTACCACGCCGACGAAGGCTTCGAGGCTCAGGAGTTCAGGCGCACTGCCTCGCGTCTGATCGAAATGCGCTCGCAGGCCTATCTGGCCCGGCCGCACGGCGCCGCCCATTCGCAGGCGTCGCCGTCGACCGCCGGCATCGTCGAGACCTGAAAGGTTCAGCCGGCCAAGCTCGTGACCAGCATCGCCGCGACGACGATGCCCATCAGCGCAGTAGCGCCGGCGCCGAAAATGCGCAGCGCTGGCGAGGCGGTGAATTTTCCCATGACCTCGGCGCTCGAGACCGCCACCATCATGGCGAGCATCAGCGGCGCGGCGACGATGCCGTTGAAGACGGCGCTCCAAAACAGCATCCGGATCGGATCGAACGAGGTCAGCGCCGCCGCCAAGCCCGCGGCCGTCGCCGCGGCGACGATAAGATAGAAGCCGGGGGCCTTGCGCGCCGACAGTTCGAGGCTGCCCGGCCAGCCCAGGCACTCCGCCACCGCATAGGCCGCGGAACCGGCCAGCACCGGCACCGCGAGCAGCCCGGTGCCGATGATGCCGAGAGCGAACAGGAGAAACGTCAACGGTCCCGCCAGCGGCCGCAACGCTTCGGCAGCCTGAGCCGCCGTGGTGATGTCGGTTTTGCCGTGGGCGTGCAACGTTGCGGCGGTGGTGACGATGATGAAGAAGCCGATGACATTCGACAGCACCATGCCGGCTGCGGTGTCGAGCGCCATCCTCGTCCATCGCCGTCGCGACAGGCGTTTGGCGACATAGGAGCCGTCGTTCGCTGCCTTGCTGCGCAGCTTGCGCTCTTCCGCCTCCAGCGCGGCCTGCCAGAAGAACATGTAGGGACTGATCGTGGTGCCGAAGATCGCCACCAGCATCAACAGGAAATCGCGATCCCAGGTCAGGCGCGGCAGGAACGTGGCGGCGAGCACTTCGTGCCAGGGAATGCGGACGCTGAACGCCGCAACCACATAGGCAAACAGCACGAGGGTGAGGGCCTTCAGGTATCGGGCATAGAGGTGATACGGAATCGTGATTTCGGCGGCGAGGCAGGCGATGCCGAACGCGACAACGTAGACGAGCCTCGGACCGCCGATCACCAGCCCCAAGGCCTCGCCCATGGCGGCAATGTCGGCGGCGAGATTGAGCGTATTGGCGATCAGCAACAGGCCGACAATGCCGTAGAGCAGGGCGGCCGGCAGCGCCTTGCTCAGGTTGGCGGCCAGTCCGCTGCAGGTGACAGCGCCGACGCGGGCGCTGACCAACTGGATCGCGATCATGAACGGCGTGGTGAGGAACATGGTCCAGCACAGCGCGTAACCGAATTGCGCGCCGCCCTGGGAATAAGTGGCGATGCCGCTCGGATCGTCGTCGGCCGCGCCGGTGATCAGCCCGGGACCGAACGCTCGCAACAGCGACTTTGGCGCCCAGGATTTGCCTGCCATGAGCTCTCTCGTCCTTGCCGCAGCGGCCCGCCGTCAATGATAGCAGAGGCGCTTTCGTTCCGCGGACTTGCCCCGTCAAGCCGACTTGAACGCGTCATCCGAAAGGGCTAAGGACCGCCCTGGCCGGACCTTTTTGCCCATCAATCAAGGACGTTTCTCGGATGGCACGACACAAGATTGCATTGATCGGCTCGGGTCAAATCGGCGGTACGCTGGCCCATCTGATCGGGCTCAAGGAATTGGGCGATGTCGTCATGTTCGACATCGCCGAGGGTGTGCCGCAGGGCAAGGCGCTCGATCTCGTCCAGTCGTCGCCGGTCGATGGCTTCGACGCCCGCTTCTCCGGTGCCAATTCCTATGAGGCGATCGAGGGCGCCTCGGTGTGCATCGTCACCGCCGGCGTGCCGCGCAAGCCCGGCATGAGCCGCGACGATCTGCTCGGTATCAATCTCAAGGTCATGGAGCAGGTCGGCTCCGGCATCAAGAAATATGCGCCGAACGCCTTCATCATTTGCATCACCAACCCGCTCGACGCCATGGTGTGGGCGCTGCAGAAGTGCTGCGGGCTGCCGAAGCAGATGGTGGTCGGCATGGCGGGCGTGCTCGACTCCGCGCGCTTCCGCTATTTTCTGGCCGACGAGTTCAATGTCTCGGTTGAAGACGTCACCGCTTTCGTGCTCGGCGGCCACGGCGACAGCATGGTGCCATTGGTGCGTTATTCCGCGATCGCCGGCATTCCGCTGCCCGATTTGGTCAAGATGGGCTGGACCACCCAGGCCCGCGTCGATGAGATCGTCGACCGTACTCGCAACGGCGGCGGCGAGATCGTGAGCTTGTTGCGCACCGGCTCGGCGTTCTACGCGCCTGCCGCGTCCGCCATCGCCATGGCGGAAAGCTATCTGCGCGACAAGAAACGCGTTGTGCCGTGCGCCGCCTGGCTCAACGGCGAATACGGCATCAAGGACCTCTATGTCGGCGTGCCGGTTGTGATCGGCGCCAAGGGCGTCGAGCGCATCGTCGAGATCGAACTCAACGGCGCCGAGCGCGCCATGTTCGAGAAATCCGCGGGCGCCGTCGAGTCGCTTGTCGAGGCCTGCAAGAAGATCGCGCCCGACCTGGGCAAGTAAAGTAACCCGTCACCCTGAGGTGGCCGCGTAGTGGTCCTCGATGGGCGACGGCAGTCAAGTCGGCTGTTGCCGACTTGAGCATCGCAAATGCCGAAATCGGCAAGCCGATTTCGGGCGCGCGCCTCGGCCGGCATCCTTCGAGGCTCGCTCTGCTCGCACCTCAGGATGACGGAATGCAGGCTGAGCAACATCCATGAACATCCACGAATACCAAGCCAAGGCCGTGTTGCGCGACTACGACGTGCCAGTGCCACGCGGCATCCCTGCGTTCAGCGTCGATGAAGCTGTGCAGGCCGCCAACGAAATGGGCGGGCCGGTCTGGGTGGTGAAGGCGCAAATCCACGCCGGCGGTCGCGGCAAGGCGGGCGGCGTCAAGGTTGTCAAATCCGTCGACGCCGTGAGGAACGAAGCGGCGCGGCTCCTCGGCTCGACGCTGGTGACGCACCAGACCGGGCCGCACGGCAAAGAGGTGCGCAGGCTTTACATCGAGGAAGGCTCAGCGATCGACCGGGAGTTTTATCTGTCGATGCTGATCGACCGCGAAACCTCCCGGGTCGCCATTGTCGTCTCCACCGAAGGCGGTATCGACATTGAACAGGTTGCGCACAATACGCCCGACAAGATCGTGACCATTTCGGTCGATCCGGTCGCCGGCATCTGCCCGCACCACGTGCGCAGCATCGCCAAGGCGCTCAAGCTCGACGGCGATCTCGCCAAGCAGATGAGCCCGCTGCTCTCCAATCTCTACAAGGCTTTCGTCGACACCGACATGAGCCTGCTCGAGATCAATCCGCTGGTCGTCACCAAGGACAAGAAGCTGATCTGCCTCGACGCCAAGACCGACTTCGACAACAACGCGCTGTTCCTGCATCCGAAGATCGCAGGCCTGCGCGACGAGACCGAGGAAGACCCCAAGGAGATCGAAGCCTCGAAGTTCGATCTCAATTACGTCGCCCTCGACGGCGCGATCGGCTGCATGGTCAACGGTGCCGGTCTCGCCATGGCGACCATGGACATCATCAAGCTCTACGGCATGGCGCCGGCGAATTTTTTAGACGTCGGCGGCAGCGCGACGAAGGACAAGGTGGCGGCGGCCTTCAAGATCATCACCTCGGACCCGAACGTGAAAGGAATTTTGGTGAATATCTTCGGCGGCATCATGAAGTGCGACGTCATCGCCGAAGGCGTCGTCGCCGCGGTCAAGGAAGTCGGCCTGAAAGTGCCGCTGGTGGTTCGGCTCGAAGGCACCAATGTCGAACTCGGCAAGAAGATCATCGCCGAGTCGAAGCTCAACGTCACCTCCGGCAACGACCTCGACGATGCGGCGCAGAAGATCGTCAAGGCGGTGAAGGAGGCGGCCTGATGTCCATCCTCATCGGCAAGAACACCAAGGTCATCTGCCAGGGCTTCACCGGCAAGAACGGCACCTTCCATTCCGAGCAGGCGATCGTCTACGGCACCAAGATGGTCGGCGGCGTATCGCCCGGCAAAGGCGGCTCGACCCATCTCGGCCTGCCGGTGTTCGACACCGTTGCGGAGGCGAAGGCAAAGACCGGCGCCGACGCCAGCGTGATCTATGTGCCGCCGGCGGGTGCGGCCGACGCCATCGCCGAAGCGATCGAGGCGGAAATCCCGCTCATCGTCTGCATCACCGAAGGCATTCCGGTGAGCCACATGGTCAAGATCAAGCGCTCGCTGTGCGGCTCGAAATCGCGGCTGATCGGGCCGAACTGCCCGGGCGTGATGACGGCGGGCGAATGCAAGATCGGCATCATGCCCGGCAACATCTTCAAGCCCGGCAAGGTCGGCATCGTGTCGCGCTCCGGCACGCTGACCTACGAGGCGGTGTTTCAGACCACCCAGGAAGGATTCGGCCAGACCACGGCGGTCGGCATCGGCGGCGATCCGGTCAAGGGCACCGATTTCATCGAAGTGCTCGAAATGCTGCTCGCCGACAAGGCGACCGAGGCAATCGTCATGATCGGCGAGATCGGCGGCTCCTCCGAGGAAGATGCCGCGGAATTCCTCAAGGACGAAGCCAGGCGCGGCCGCAAGAAGCCCATGGTCGGCTTCATCGCCGGACGCACCGCGCCGCCTGGCCGGCGCATGGGCCATGCCGGCGCCATTATCGCCGGCGGTAAGGGCGGCGCGGAATCGAAGATCGCCGCCATGGAATCAGCCGGCATCAAAGTCTCGCCGTCGCCGGCCCGGCTCGGCCATACGCTTGCCGAAATAATGAAGTAGTGTTCACTTCTTGTGTCTTTTCCCTGCCGCATCGGGCACCTAAATAGGGTACAAAGGGAAATCCCCAGCGCCGGGCCGGGCTGATTCGCATCTCTCCGCGTCGTTCGGTTGCTCCGTTTGCGCTTCGTTTCTCGCCATGCTTCGCAGGCCTGCCCCAGGTTGTGCCAGGAATCGCACCATGTCCCGCCAGGACGCCAACGCTGCCTTCGCTCTCACCTCGTTCCTCTACGGTGGCAATGCCGGCTACATCGAGGACCTCTACGCCCGGTATGAGGCCGATCCGAAAGCGGTCGATGCCGAATGGCAGTCGTTCTTCCAGAGCCTGAAGGACAACGCCACCGACGTCGAAAGGAATGCCCGCGGCGCCTCGTGGGGACGGCCCGATTGGCCGCCGCTGCCGCGCGGCGACTTGGTCGCGGCGCTCGACGGCGACTGGGGCGAAGTCGGCCAATCGGTCGCCGGCAAGGTGAAGGCCCAGGCGCAAACGCGCGGCGTCGCTCTCTCCAACGCCGACGTCGAGCGGGCGACGCGGGATTCGGTGCGCGCGCTGATGCTGATCCGCGCCTATCGGGCGCGCGGTCACTTCCACGCCAAGCTCGATCCGCTCGGGCTCGAGCCGGAGAAGAACGAGGAGGAGCTCGATCCGCGGACCTACGGCTTCGGCGAAGCCGATCTCGACCGGCTGATCTTCCTCGACAAGGTGCTCGGGTTGGAATTCGGCACCATCCACCAGATCGTCGCGATTCTGCGCCGGACCTATTGCCAGACGCTCGGCGTCGAATTTCTGCATCTGTCCAACGGCGCCCAGAAGGGCTGGATCCAGGAGCGCATCGAAGGGCCGGACAAGGAGATATCGTTCACCCGCGAGGGCAAGCGCGCCATCCTCAACAAGCTGGTCGAAGCCGAGGGCTTTGAGAAATTCTGCGACCTGAAATTCACCGGCACCAAGCGCTTTGGCCTCGACGGCGGCGAGTCCATGATCCCGGCCTTGGAGCAGATCATCAAGCGCGGCGGTGCGCTCGGCGTGCGCGAGATCGTCATCGGCATGCCGCACCGCGGCCGGCTCAACGTGCTGGCGCAGGTGATGGCCAAGCCGCAACGCGCCATCTTCCACGAATTCAAAGGTGGCTCGTCGACGCCGAACGAGATCGAAGGCTCGGGCGACGTGAAATATCACCTCGGCGCCTCGTCGGACCGTGAGTTCGACAACAACAAGGTGCACCTGTCGCTCACCGCCAATCCGTCGCATCTGGAAATCGTCGACCCCGTGGTGCTCGGCAAGGTGCGCGCCAAGCAGGATCAGCTCGGCGCCACGCCCGAAGACCGCACCATGGTGATGCCGCTGCTCATGCACGGCGATGCCTCGTTCGCCGGCCAGGGCGTGGTCGCTGAATGCTTCGGGCTCTCCGGGCTGCGCGGCCATCGCACCGGCGGCTCGGTGCATTTCATCGTCAACAACCAGATCGGCTTCACCACCAATCCGCGCTATTCGCGCTCGTCGCCGTATCCGTCCGACGTCGCCAAGATGATCGAGGCGCCGATTTTCCATTGCAACGGCGACGATCCCGAAGCCGTAGTGTTCGCCGCCAAGATCGCGACCGAGTTCCGGCAGAAATTCCAGAAGCCGGTGGTGATCGACATGTTCTGCTATCGCCGCCACGGCCACAACGAAGGCGACGAGCCGTCGTTCACCCAGCCGCTGATGTACAAGGCGATCGCCAACCATCCGACCACGCTGGAAATCTACGGCGAGAAGCTGGTCGGCGAGGGCGTCGTCGCCGCAGGCGAAGTCGAGAAGATGAAAGCCGACTGGCGCGCCCAGCTCGACGTCGAGCTCGAAGCGGCGCAGAGCTATCGCGCCAACAAGGCCGACTGGCTCGACGGCCGCTGGGCCGGCTTCAAGACCGCGGGCGCGGCCGACGAGCCGCGCCGCGGCCGTACCGGCGTCGCGATCGAGAAGCTCAAGCAGATCGGCGAGAAGATCACGACCCTGCCGCAGGGTTTTCACCTGCATCGCACCCTCAACCGTTTTCTCGACAGTCGCAGGAAGGCGATCGAGACCGGCCTCGGCATCGACTGGGCCACCGGCGAGGCGCTCGCCTTCTGCTCGTTGCTGCAGGAAGGCCATCCGGTGCGGCTGTCGGGCCAGGATTCCGAACGCGGCACGTTCTCGCAACGCCATTCGGTGCTGATCGATCAGGAGAACGAGAATCGCTACACGCCGTTCAATCACGTAGGCGACGGCCAGGCCCGCTACGAGGTGATCAATTCCATGCTGTCGGAAGAAGCCGTGCTCGGCTTCGAGTACGGCTATTCGCTCGCCGAACCGAACGCGCTGACGCTCTGGGAAGCGCAGTTCGGCGATTTCGCCAATGGCGCCCAGGTGGTGTTCGACCAGTTCATCTCGTCGGGCGAGCGCAAGTGGCTGCGCATGTCGGGGCTCGTCTGTCTCTTGCCGCACGGCTACGAAGGGCAGGGGCCGGAGCATTCCTCCGCCCGGCTCGAGCGCTATCTGCAGATGTGCGCCGAGGACAACATGCAGGTCGCCAACTGTACGACGCCGGCGAACTACTTCCATATCCTGCGCCGCCAGCTCAATCGCGATTTCCGCAAGCCTTTGATCCTGATGACGCCGAAGTCGCTGCTGCGCCACAAACGTGCGGTATCGCGGCTCGATGAGATGGGGCCGAACACCTCATTCCATCGCCTCTTGTGGGACGACGCGCAACTCCCTCCCTACGCTTCCCCGCAAGCGGAGGAGGGCAGGGAAGGGGAGAAGATCAAGCTCGTCGCGGACGACAAGATACGCCGCGTCGTCATCTGCTCCGGCAAGGTCTATTACGACCTCTACGAGGAGCGCGAGAAGCGCGGCATTGACGACGTCTACCTCCTTCGCATCGAGCAGCTCTATCCGTTTCCCACCAAGGCGCTGATGACGGAGCTCATCCGCTTCAAGCAGGCCGAGATCGTCTGGTGCCAGGAAGAGCCGCGCAACATGGGCGCCTGGGTGTTCGTCGATATCTTCCTCGAATGGGTACTCAACCAGATCGGCGCCAAGCACCGCCGCGCCCGCTACACCGGGCGGCCGGCCTCGGCCTCGACCGCGGTTGGGCAGATGTCGCTGCATCTCGCCCAGCTCAAGCAGTTTTTGGAAGACGCGTTGGGATAGCAGATGATGGAGGACGGGCGACTGACACGGATCGCGGCGCATCTTCATCCGTCCTCTGTCGTCCGTGGTCTGTCGTCTAAGCCGTGCAAATAGGGAAGCGACTTCATGGCCGAAATACGCGTGCCGACGCTCGGGGAATCGGTCACCGAGGCGACCATCGGCAAATGGTTCAAGAAGCCGGGCGATGCGGTCGCCGTCGACGAGCCGCTGGTCGAGCTCGAAACCGATAAAGTGACGATCGAGGTGCCGGCGCCGGCCGCGGGCGTGCTTGGCGATATCGCCGCCAAGGATGGCGATACCGTCGCGGTCGGCGCGCTGCTGGGCCGGATCAAGGAAGGCGCCGGCGCCGCGCCGGCGAAAGCCGCGCCGCGACCCGCGGCATCGCCCGCGCCACAGCCGGCTGCGCCGTCCGCAGCGTCAAAGTCTGCACCCGCTGCGGCTCCGCCCGTGGCGCCGCGCGCCGATACGCCGCTGGCGCCGGCCGTGCGCAAGCTCGCCGCCGAAACCGGCATGGACCCATCGACCATGTCCGGCACCGGCAAGGATGGCCGGGTCACCAAGGGCGACATGCTCGCTGCCATCGAACGCGCTGCGGCGCAGCCGATGCCGGTGGCGCAGCCCGCCGCCGCCGTGCAGGTCCGCGCGCCGTCGCCGGCCGACGATGCCGCGCGCGAAGAGCGCGTGAAGATGACGCGGCTGCGGGCGACCATCGCGCGGCGGCTCAAGGACGCGCAGAACACCGCCGCCATGCTGACGACCTTCAACGAGGTCGACATGGGTCACGTCATGGCATTGCGCACCCAGTACCGCGACCTGTTCGAGAAGAAGCACGGCGTCAAGCTCGGCTTCATGGGCTTCTTCGTTCGCGCCTGCGTCCAGGCGCTCAAGGAAATCCCGGCGGTCAACGCCGAGATCGACGGCGCCGATATCATCTACAAGAACTACTACCACCTCGGCATCGCGGTCGGCACCGAGCGCGGCCTGGTGGTGCCGGTGGTGCGCGACTGCGATCAGAAATCGCTGGCCGAAATCGAAAAGACGATCGCCGATTTCGGCCGCCGCGCCCGCGACGGCTCGCTCAAGATCGACGAGATGCAGGGCGGCACCTTCACCATCACCAACGGCGGCATCTACGGCTCGCTGATGTCGACGCCGATCCTCAACGCGCCGCAATCCGGCATCCTCGGCATGCACAAGATCCAGGACCGGCCGATGGTGCTGGCCGGCAAGGTCGAGGTGCGGCCGATGATGTACCTGGCGCTGAGCTACGACCACCGTATCGTCGACGGCCGCGAAGCGGTGACGTTCCTGGTGCGGGTCAAGGAATGCCTGGAGGACCCGGCGCGGCTGGTGCTGGATTTGTGATATGCCCACGGTGGCGATCGTCGAAGGCGTAAGAATTCGTTTTTACGCCGACGCGAGCATCCGCCACCACACTTTCACGCAGTATTCGCGGAGTATAAGGCACAGATCGGCATTCTCCCTGTTCGGCTTTTGAAGGGCAACTTGCCTCCAGCCAAATTGAGTCTCGTGTTATCCTGGGCTGAAGCCCGAACGGAGATTTTGTTAAATACCTGGCGCACTGTCCTGGCAAAAAAGAGGCCGGAGAAAGTTCGATGAGCGATACGCTTCGCATAACGAGCGCTGAGGCCGTCCTCCCGGGCGTGCTTAAGCTGGTTTGGAACGATGGCTACGAAGGAATTGTCGATCTGCGGGGCAAGATCGCCGACGGCGAGATTTTCGAAACCATCCGCGACCCTGAGAACTTCAAGAAGGTTTGTATCGCCGAGTTTGGCCATCATATCTATTGGGGCGACGAGGATGACGGCGTCGACTTTGGCGCCGACCGATTGCGGGAAATCGCCCAAGAGCAGGCCGCATTGCTCGCACATGCGAGTTGAGATTAGTTGAGTTAGGTCATGCCCACCTACGACCTCATCGTCATCGGCTCCGGCCCCGGCGGCTATGTCTGTGCCATTCGCGCGGCGCAGCTTGGCATGAAGACCGCGGTGGTCGAGAAGTGGGCCACTTTCGGCGGCACTTGCCTCAATGTCGGCTGCATCCCGTCGAAGGCGATGCTCAACGCGTCCGATCTTTACGAGGAAGCCGGGCACAAGTTCGGCGAGATGGGCATCAAGGTCGGCACGCCAAGCGTCGATCTGGCGGCGATGCTCAAATACAAGGCGCAGGGTGTCGACGGCAACGTCAAGGGCGTGGCGTACTTGTTCAAGAAGAACAAGATCGAGACGTTTCACGGCACCGGCCGCATCGCGGCGCCCGGTAAGGTCGAGGTCAAGGGCGACGACGGCAAGACACAGATGCTGGAGACGAAGCATATCGTCGTCGCCACCGGCTCGGACGTGGCGCGGCTCCCTGGCATCGCCATCGACGAGAAGCGCGTCGTGTCGTCGACCGGCGCGCTCGAATTGTCGGCGGTGCCGAAGAAACTCCTCATCGTCGGCGCCGGCATCATCGGGCTCGAGCTCGGCTCGGTATGGCGGCGGCTCGGCGCCGAGGTGACGATCGTCGAATTTTTGGATCATATCCTGCCCGGCATCGATCGCGAGGTGGCGAGCCAGTTCCATCGCATGCTGCAAAAGCAAGGTCTCACCTTCAGGCTGTCGTCGAAGGTCACCGGCGTCGATGCCGCCGGCAAAACGCTGAAGGTGAAGGTCGAGCCGGCGTCAGGCGGCGGCGGCGCGGAGACGCTCGACGCCGATATCGTGCTCGTCGCCATCGGCCGCGTGCCCTTCACCGACGGGCTCGGCCTCGAAGAGGCCGGCATCAAGAAAGACAATCGCGGCCGCATCATCGTCGATTCGCATTTTGCCACCAACGTCGCCGGCATCTACGCCATCGGCGACGTCATCGCCGGCCCGATGCTGGCGCACAAGGCGGAAGAGGAAGGCGTCGCGGTCGCGGAAATCCTTGCCGGCCAGGCCGGCCACGTCAACTACGACGTCATTCCGAACGTCGTCTACACCTATCCGGAGATCGCCTCCGTCGGCAAAACCGAAGAGGAGCTCAAAGCCGCCGGCGTCGCCTACAATGTCGGTAAATTCCCGTTCACCGCCAATGGCCGCGCCAAGGTCAATCTGACCACCGAGGGCTTCGTCAAGATCCTGGCCGACGCCAAGACCGACCGCGTGCTCGGCGTGCACATTCTCGGCCCCGATGCCGGCAACATGATCGGCGAAGCGGCGATCGCCATGGAGTTCGGCGCCTCGTCCGAGGACATCGCCCGCACCTGCCACGCCCATCCGACGCTGACCGAAGCGATCAAGGAAGCGGCGCTGGCGGTCGACAAGCGCGCCATCAATTTTTGAATCTTCCTCCCCCGCTAGCGCAGGGGGAGGATGTTTCTTACAACGCCGCAATCAGCGGCACCGCATGTGGCGCCCACAGCCCGAGCGCCAGCAGCACGACACCGATCGCGCCCAGCGCACCTCCGAGCCACACCAGCGCCACGATGCCGGTGATCACGGTCGCCGATGCCAGCACGATGCCGATCTGGAACGCGGCCGACGCCAGCTCGTAGTGATGGTATTTCGCCAGCGCGGTATCGCGTTCGTCCTCGGCTTCCTTGGCGCGCTCCACCAGCTCCTTGCGGCCCTCGCCGGACTGCTCGTCGGAATCGTAGCGCGCCGCGGTCGCCTTCCAGGTGTCGATCTGCTTGTGCATGGCGTCTTTGGCCGCTGCGTCGGTGGTGGCCTGGACGGTGAGCGCCACCGCCTCGGC
>JASHQO010000233.1 GCA_030039105.1 Xanthobacteraceae bacterium | reverse complement strand
CTTCGAGCGCGCCCGCGCGCAACTCAATCTCGACGTGCCGACGGCGCTGACCGATCCGGCCGCGCAGGGCATTCGCCGCGGCGATCTCGATCTCGACCCGGTGCTGTGGGAGCGCGCCGGCGTCGTCGCCACCAAGCCGGCTTCGGTGCTCGTTCCGGTCATCGCGCGCAGCGAGCCGACCGTGCTCTTGACCCTGCGCACCGCCGCGCTTTCCAGCCACGCCGGACAAATCGCCTTTCCCGGCGGCCGGATCGATCCGGCCGACGAGAGTCCGGTCGCGGCGGCGCTGCGCGAAGCCAGGGAGGAGATCGGGCTCGCCCCGACCCTGATCGAGCCGATCGGCTATCTCGATCTTTATCTGACGTTTTCCGGATTCCGCATCCTGCCGACGGTGGCCCGGATCAAGCCGGAGTTTGCGCTGACGCTCAATCCGTCGGAAGTGGTCGAGACCTTCGAGGTGCCGCTCGCGTTTCTGATGATGCCGGCCAATCACCAGCGCAAGACCCGCGATTGGAAAGGCATCGCGCGCGACTATTACGCCATGCCGTTCGGCGACCGCTACATCTGGGGCATCACCGCGGGTATCCTGCGGAATCTCTACGAACGGATTTACGGCTCATGATCAGGCCAATCTTCACCGAGATCGCCCTGTTCCTGGCTCCGTTCGTCGTCTATGCCGCGTTCTTGATCGCGACGCGGGCCGGCGTGCTCGATCCAAAGTCGTGGCCTCTGCGCCATCTTGCCGGCCTCGTCATCGCGTCGTTGATCCTGGTGATCGCCAGCTTTTTCCTGCTGGCGCATTTCTCCGGTGCGCCGCCGGGCTCGACCTATGTGCCGGCGCACGTCGACGCCAGCGGCAGATTCGTGCCGGGAACGACGCAATGAGCGAGCATGCGGAGCTGCGTGACGCGGCTTGGCTCAAAGCCGGCGAGGTGGCGCGGCTGCTCGCGCTCTTGGATCGCGACGGCGAGGAGGCGCGTGTGGTCGGCGGCGCGGTGCGCAACGCGTTGATGGATTTACCGGTCGCCGAGATCGACGTCGCCACAACGGCAGTGCCGGACGAGGTGACGCGCCGCGTCCAGGCGGCCGGCTTCAAGGCGGTGCCGACCGGCATCGAGCATGGCACGGTCACCGTCGTCATCGACGGCAAGCCGTTCGAGGTGACGACGCTGCGCACCGACGTCGAAACCTACGGCCGCAAGGCCAAGGTCGCGTTCGGCCGCGATTGGGCGGAAGACGCGCTGCGCCGCGACTTCACCATGAACGCGCTGTCGGCGTCGGCCGACGGCGCGGTCCACGATTATGTCGGCGGCCTTGCCGACATCGAAGCGCGCCGGCTGCGCTTCATCGGCGACCCGGCGCAACGCATCGCCGAAGACTATCTGCGCATTCTGCGGTTCTTCCGCTTTCACGCCTGGTACGGCGCCGGCGCGCTCGATGCCGCCGGATTGCACGCCTGCATCGCTGCCCGCGGCGGCCTTAAGACTTTGTCGCGCGAACGGCTGCGCATGGAGCTGTTGAAGCTTCTGTTGGCGCCACATGCGACGCCGGCGCTCGCCGTGATGGCCGAGGCCGGCATCCTCGGCACCGTGCTCGGCGGCGTGCCGCTGTTGGCAAGTTTTGAAAATGTGGTGAAGGCCGAAGCGGCGATCGCCGCCGCACCCGATGCGACGCGGCGGCTCGGCGCGCTCGGCGTCGCAACGATGGAGGATGCGGAGCGGCTGTCGCAGCGGCTCCGCCTTACCAACGCCGAGTTCGAGCGCCTGATGGCGCTCGAATACTGGTGGCGCGTGACGCCGGCGGCCGGCGAGCACGCGGCGCGGGTGCTGCTCTATCAGCTCGGCGCCGCGTCGTTCGCCGATCGCGTGCTGATCGCCTGGTCGCGCTCCGCTGCGGGTGCTGCCGACGCGGCGTGGCGGCGGCTCGCGACGCTGCCGCAGCGCTGGACCGCGCCGCTGTTTCCGCTGAAAGCGCAAGATTTCTTCAACCGCGGCGTGCCGAAAGGTCCGCTAATGGGCACTGCGTTGCGCGCCGCCGAGCAGGCCTGGATCGATGCGGATTTTCCCGATGATCGCGCCGCGCTCGAGGCGATCGCCGCGCGGGCTGCGCAAGACAACAAGGCGCAACTCTAGTCGTTGCTGACGCTCGCGCGCGGCGCCCGCATCCGGCGCCGCCCGCCGCGGGCGATCTCCTGCACGCGCGGCCGCATCGGCGCCATCATGCGGCGCGGCCGCACGCGCTCGACCTGCATTGCGTTGCCGCGCCAGACGAAGCCGCTGCCGCCGAGCGCGCTGACGAACAACACCGGCAGCAGGAGATCGCGCAGCACGCCGTAGAGCGGATAGAGCAAGGGCAGGTGCCATCCGGCGCCGGCGGCGAGGGCCATCTCGGCGCCGTACCAGATCGCGCCCATCACACCGGCGCCCAGCGCCGACGGCAGGTCGAGCGCGTTCGATACGATGGCGGCGGCAATCATCGGCAGCACGCCGCCGGCCAGCGCCTCGGCGAGAAAATAAGGGAGAAAGCTCGCGCGCCGCAGCCGCGCCCAGCGCACCTGGCGATGCCAGACTTCGGCGAAACTGCGCCGGCCGAGCGGCTGCACGAACGGCCGGTCGACCAGACGCACTCTTGAGCCGGAGCCGCGCACGATCTTGGTGGCAGCAGTATCTTCGGCAACTTCCTTGCCGAGCGCCTCGATGCCGCCGGCGCGATCGAGTTCGGCCTTGCGCCATAGCATGGTCTTGCCTTGGGCAAAGCCGTGGCCGAGGCTATCGATGACGTATTGCCAGCGCGCCTGATAGGTGTTGAGGAACGCGCATTCGAGCTCGGCCCACATGTTTGCGGGACGGTCGCCGACCGGCGGCGAGGCGACGAGGCCGGTGTCGGCGCGCCAGCTTGCGAACAATTGCGATATATAGTCGGGCGGCATCAGCACGTTGCTGTCGGCGAGCACGACCCAGTCGTGGGCCGCGGCGTGCCAGCCCTTCACCACGTTGTTGAGCTTCGGATTGCCGCTGACCCGGTCATCGCCGACCAGCAGTTTGGCGTGCACGTTCGGGTGGGCGGCGATCAGGCTCTCGATGAGAGGGACGACGGGATCCTTTGCGGCGGCGACGCAGAACAGGATTTCGTAGCACGGGTGGGCGAGGGCGAAGGTCGAGCGCAACGTATCGGCGGCATAGTTATCGAGGCCGCAGAGCGGGCGCACCACGCTGACGGGGTGGAAGCCTCTCTCTGCCAGGTCCCGTCGGCTTCTTCGGAACCGCGCAAGTGCGATCGCGATGCTCGCGATTTGACCGGCTGTTGCGACGATGCAGAAGGTCGCGAGGACCAATATCGGCGCTGTCATCGAACCGGTTTTTAGCTAAACGGGATGACACCGCTGTGAATCGGCCCGTCATTCGTGTTTTTTAGATGCGCGCTCCGGCGTTAACTTTTGCTGTCATCTTTTGTCATCGTTCTGCAATGCGGCGAATTTATAGATGTACGAACTCAACAGCGCGAGACGATGATTCGTGACGTTGGAGCACGGCGCAACTGGGTTCCGTACTCTCTTTATCTCCGATGTGCATCTCGGCGCGCGCGGCTGCCAGGCCGACCGTCTGCTCGACTTCCTCCGCTATCACGACGCCGACACCGTTTATCTGGTCGGCGATATCGTCGACGGCTGGCAATTGAAATCGGGCTGGTACTGGCCGCAATACCACAACGACGTGGTGCAGAAATTGTTGCGCAAGGCGCGCAAGGGCGCGCGCATCTACTATCTGCCGGGCAACCACGACGAATTCCTGCGCGACTATTTCGGCTTCCATGTCGGCGGCATCGAGATCGTCGATTTGCTCATTCACGAGGCTGCCGACGGCCGCCGCTATCTGGTGGTGCACGGCGACGTCTTCGACATGGTGGTCAAGCATGCGAAATGGCTGGCGCTGCTCGGCGACACCGCCTACGACTTCGCCATCCTGGTCAACCGCTATTTCAACGCCATCCGCCGGCGGCTGGGCTTTCGTTATTGGTCGCTGTCGCAATGGGCGAAGCACAAGGTGAAAAACGCCGTCAACTATATCGGCGCCTTCGAGCAGACCTTGGCCGCCGAAGCGCAGCGCCACAAGGTCGACGGCGTCATCTGCGGCCACATCCACCACGCCGTGATCCACGACGATTTCGGCATCCGCTACATGAACTGCGGCGACTGGGTGGAAAGCTGCACCGCGCTGGTCGAGCACATGGACGGCCGCTTCGAGATCATCACCTGGGCAGACAACGACGGCGCCGCGCGGCTGCCGCCGCACGATGACCTGCCGTTCGACGAGGACACCGAGATCGCGGCGTAGCTGTTGTTGTGTCCCGGATGCGGTGTAGCACGAAGCGATGCACCGCCGATCCGGGATCGTCGCAGATTCGGAGTTTGGTTGCGATCCCGGGTCTGCAGCGCACCGCGGCGCTCCGCAAATGCCGTAAGCGCGGATCGCGCCGCCCTTGAGCGCCGCACCCGGCTGCGGTCATATTGCCCCCAGCATGGAGCTCTCGGTACGGATCGAGCGCTGGCCGCTCGCCGGCGCGTTCACCATCAGCCGCGGCACCAAGACCGAAGCCGTCGTGGTCGTGGCCGAGCTCGACGATGGGCTTCACCGCGGCCGCGGTGAATCCGTCCCCTACGCACGCTACGGCGAAACTCCGGACGGCGTTGTGGCGGCGATCGAAGCCATGCGCCCGGCGCTGCGGCGCGGCCTGAGCCGGGTGGATTTGCAGGGCGCGATGCCGGCCGGTGCCGCCCGCAATGCGCTCGATTGTGCTTACTGGGACGTTGACGCCAAGGCCGCCGGCTGCCGGGCTTACGAATTGGCCGCCGTTGCGGCGCCAGCGCCACGCATTACGGCCTATACCATCTCGCTGGCGGACGCCTCAGCGATGGCCGAGGCGGCAGCGCGGGCCGCCGACCGGCCTTTGCTCAAGGTCAAGCTCGGCGGCGCCGATGGCGGGGAGGACGACAAGCGCCGGATCGCCGCCGTGCGCCGCGCCGCGCCGCGGGCCGAGCTGATCGTCGATGCCAATGAAGGCTGGACCGCCGCCACCCTCGAACCAAACATCGCGGCCTGCGCCGCTGCCGGCGTCACCCTGATCGAGCAGCCGCTGCCGGAAGGGCACGACGCGGCGCTCGCCGGCATCAAGCGCGCGATTGCGGTTTGCGCCGACGAGAGCGTGCACGATCGCGCGTCGCTCGACGCGCTCGCCGGCAAGTACGACGCGGTCAATATCAAGCTCGACAAGACCGGCGGCTTGACCGAGGCCTTGGCGCTGACGGCGGAAGCCGAACGGCGCGGCTTCACCATCATGGTCGGCTGCATGGTGGCGACCTCGCTCGCCATGGCGCCGGCGATGCTGATTGCGCAGCGCGCCCGCGTCGTCGATCTCGACGGCCCGCTGCTGCTCGCCAAGGACCGCGCCGATGGCCTGCGCTACGACGGCAGCCTCGCCCATCCGCCGGGTGCGGCGCTTTGGGGCTAAGGGCCGGCGCCGCCTTGGTGTAAGTTCGACCGATCATCAGGTAGCCGCAGCGCCGCCGTTTGCCGGAGGAATTGTTGATGGCGACAAGACGCAGCGTTGTCAAAACCATGGCCGCGGCGGCCGGCGCCGCGCTTGGCTTGTCGCCGGCCGGACAACTCGCCGCGCAACAAAAATATCCCGACAAGCCGGTGAAGATGATCGT
>JASHQO010000232.1 GCA_030039105.1 Xanthobacteraceae bacterium | reverse complement strand
GTGGTCGCGACCGAATGCCAGGGGCACGGCGTCGCTGCGATCCTGCTCGCCGAAGCCCGTCGTATTGCACGCCGCGGCCTCGACCTGCACGTCAATCAGGATAACGCCCGCGCCGTCCGTTTTTATCAGAAGCACGACTTCAAGACCGTCGGCGAAGACATCAACCCGCGCTCGGGCGCTCCGATCTACCGCATGAGCTGGCGGCCGTGAGCCGGCTACGGCGTGCCGGCGAGCGCCTGCGCCATGGCGGCGTCGAAGGATTTGGCGTCGACTTTCAGATAGGCGAGCTTTTCTTCGGCGATCACTACGGCCTCGGCGACGCCCGGCACCTGGCGCAGCTTTGCCGCCAGCGTCTCGGCGTCGCCCTCGCGGCCTTCGGCGAGGGAAATGAGCCGCGTCGTCAGGTAGCTTGGCTGCGCCATGGTCGCTGCGGCGACGAGCCAGATCAACGCAATCGCCGCGGTGGTCAAGAACACCGCGCCGTCGCCGCCGTGCTGATGGGCGAAGCCGCCGACGACGCCGCCGGCAAAGATGCCGAGGAACTGCAGGCTGGAGTAAATCCCCGTCGCCGTGCCCTTGGCGTCGGGCGGCGCCATCTTGGTTATCAGCGACGGCAGGCTCGCCTCCATGACGTTGAAAGCCGAGAAGAACACGATCAGCGCCAGCACCACCGCGGCGAGATTGCCGGCGCCGACATAGAGCAGCATCTGGCTCGCCAGCAGCGCCACCACCGCGCCGACGAAAACGGCCTTCATGCGCCGATATTTTTCGGCGACGACGATGGCCGGCAGCATCAAAGCGACCGAGACCAGCAGCACCGGCAGATAGACCATCCACTGCTTGTCGACCGGCGCGTCGAAGGTCGCGCGCAGCAGGCCCGGCACCACCAGGAAGCTCGCCGTCAGCATGGCGTGCAACGCGAAGATGCCGATGTCGAGCCGCAAGAGCTGCGGGTCGCGCAATACGGCGCCGATCAAAGCCGGCACCGCTTCGGCGTCGCGGTGCACCCGCAGCAGGCGCGGATCGGGCACGACGGACTGGGTGATGGCGATGCCGACCAGCGCCAGCGCCGCCATCAGCCAGAATATTCCAGCAACGCCGATGACGTCGGAAAGAATCGGACCGGCCACGATCGCGATCATGAACGAGACGCCGATCGAGATGCCGATCATGGCCATGGCCTTGGTGCGGTTCTCTTCGCCGGTCAGGTCGGCGACCAGCGCCAGGATCACCGAGCCGACCGCGCCCGAGCCCTGCAGCGCCCGGCCGACGATGACGCCGCCGATCGAGGTCGACAGCGCCGCGACCGCGCTGCCGGCGGCAAACAGGACGAGACCGAGCACGATCAGGATCTTGCGGCCGAAGCGATCCGAGAGCAGGCCGAACGGGATCTGCAGCAGTCCTTGGGTCAGCCCATAGATGCCGAGCGCCTCGCCGATCAGGTAGGGCGTGGCGCCGTGCAGGCCCCGCGCATAGGCGGCGAAGACCGGATAGATCATGAACAGGCCGAGCAGCCTCACGGAAAAGACCGCGGCGAGCGATCCGGCGGCACGGAGCTCCTGTTTTTCCATCGTGCGGTCTTCCGGCCTTTTCCGGCCGCGGTCGCGGCCTATCTATCCAGCAGGCGTGACGCTAATTGCCCTGCCGGGCCGATACCGGTCAATTGCGGCGGCTTGCCGCCGCGTCCCGGCCGCGTTATAGAGCCGCCAAATTTGCGTAATTCGCACGACACAGAGCCACGACACAGAGCCACGACATAGAGCCATGAAACCCGACACGCACCCCGATTACCACGTGGTTAAGGTCGTCATGACCGACGGCACCGAGTTCACCACCCGGACCACCTGGGGCAAATCCGGCGATACGCTGCATCTCGACATCGACCCGAAGTCGCACCCGGCCTGGACCGGCGGCCAGCAGCACCTGCTCGACCGCGGCGGCCGGCTGTCGCGCTTCAACAAGAAGTTCTCGGGTTTCCTGAAGAAGTAGCGGCTGCGGCATAACAGGCCAAGGCGCGGCACAGAGGCCAAGGCGGGGGCAAAAGGCTGGGGCAATGTCGGTCTTCAAAGTCGGCAAGGCCACCGTCACCCGCATCGAGGAGACCTACCTCCCGGTTTATCCGGCGACGCAAATCTTTCCCGAGCTCGACGCGGCGCGGCTCGCCGAGCACGCGCACTGGTTGGCGCCGCACCACTACGATGCGCAAAGCCGCCATATCAAGCTCAGCGTCCATAGCTGGCTCCTGCAGCTCGACGGCCGCAAGATTTTGATCGACGGTTGCTGCGGCAATCAGAAATCGCGGCCGCAACGGCCGCACTGGAATATGCTCAACGAGCCGTGGCTCGAGCGCCTCGCCGCAGCCGGCGCGCGCCCTGACGAGATCGATCTCGTCATGTGCACGCACCTGCAT
This sequence comes from Xanthobacteraceae bacterium, assembly GCA_030039105.1. GTDB lineage: Bacteria > Pseudomonadota > Alphaproteobacteria > Rhizobiales > Xanthobacteraceae > BOG-931. The sequence goes on along the minus strand of JASHQO010000232.1, from coordinate 3,543 downwards.
CACGATCACGTCGGCTGGAACACGCAACTCAAGGACGGCAAGTGGGTGCCGACGTTTCCGAACGCGCGTTACGTGTTCTCGAAGCTCGATTTCGATTATTTCAGCAAGCTCGACGCCGATCCGGCCACCGCGCCGACGGAATTCGGCTCATTTCGCGAATGCGTCGTGCCGGTGGTCGAAGCCGGCCGCGCCGATCTCGTCACCGGGCCGCATCGGCTCGACGAGTTCATCGACATCCAGCCGGCCGGCGGCCACTCGCCGGGACATTTCGTTTTCAATCTCGACGTCGGCGGGGCGCGCGCGTGCTTGATCGGCGACGTCTTTCATCACCTGTTGCAGGTCTATTACCCGGACTGGAATTTTCCGAAAAATTCCGACGTCGTGCAGGCGCGAGCGAGCCGCCGCCGCGTGCTCGACGATTGCGCCGCGTCGGGCGCGCTGGTGTTTCCGGGCCACGTCGGCTTTCCGTTCGCCGGCCGTATCGAGAAGGTCGGGGCGGGATTCAAGCCGCGGTTCTAGAGCGGGATGAGTTTTGGTCGAATCGTCATCCCGCGGCGGCGCTGCACTGGATTGCTTCGCTGCGCTCGCAATGACGGCGCTAGCGGCGTGCCGCGACTTTGGCAAGCCGTTCGGTCGCCGAATTGCTGACCACGATGTCGTCGACGGCGAGCCTGCCGCGGTCGCGGGCGAGCGCGCGATAGAACTCGCCCTTCGACACCGGCGGCACCTCGGCGATGATGGTCCAGCTATCGCCTTCGTCGAGGCTTTCGAACACCTGGCCGTCGGTATCGACGGCGTAGAGCGACGAGCCGCCGGGCCAGGCTTCGACGGTGAGCGCGCTGAACAGCGCACGCTGGCCGTTCGGCAGGCCGCCGAGCAGGCGCTGCCAGGTGTTGCCGCCGTCGCGGCTGCGCGCGATTTTGCCGCGCGCCTTGCCGAGCTTGTACCACTGCGACGGCCAGCCGACGCCGGCGGTGAGAAACACCGTGTCCGGGTTGTCCGGATTGATGACGATGGCATCCGGATAGTCGGCATGCGGCGGCATCGGATTCTTGCGCCAGGTCTTGCCGCCGTCGTCGCTCGACATCACGCCGACGATGCCGTTGGCGACGATGATGCGATCGGGCCGCGCCGGATGCACCAGCACGCGGTGGATATCGCATTCGACCGGGTCGGGATCGACCTCGAGCTCGGTGAAGCTTTGGCCGAAATCGGTCGACGCCAACAGCGCGCCGATCTCGATGCCGACCAGGAGCCGGTCGCCGTCGAACACGATGTCCTTGACGTGGCCGATGCGCGGCGGCGGCGGGAAGCACCATTTGCCGACCGTCGGCGCATTGCGCAGCGCCTTGAGCTCGCGCCAGGAGCCGCCGCGATTCTCGCTGATATAGAGATGCGCCGGCAGCGCGCCGACGCCGACCACGTCGCGGCCCTGCAATTTGCCGGCGCGCGCCGACCACAGGTCGAGATGGTCGATGCCGTCGAGCACCCAGGTCCAGGTCAGCCCGCCGTCGTCGCTGCGCGCCGGGCCGAAACCGTGGGTCGCGGCATAGAGCGTGCCGTCGTCGGCCGCGGTGACGGCGCTGACCGAGCAGCCGCCAAGCGCGCGATGCTTGATCCGCCAGCCGCCGCGATCCATCACCGCGCCGGCACGCTCCAGGATGACGACGCCGTCGACGGTACCGATCGCGACCGTGTCGGAGGCGGCGCGGCTCACCTGCATGTTGGTGCCGCCGTTGGAAAGCAGGATCATCGGTCCATCCTCGTGCCGGAGATAATTTTCTTGCCGTCGCTCTTGCAGATCGACTCTAGCGCAGTCTAGGCTTAGAAGCACAATCCCATTTGCAGAATTGAGGACCAGCGATGCCACGGATGAAGGGCGCCGAGCTGATTACCGAATATTTGATCGATAACGGCATTCCTTATGTGTTCGGTATTTGCGGCCACGGCAATGTCGGCATGCTCGATCCGCTCTACGAGGCGCGCGACCGCATCAAGCTCGTTTCACCGCGCCACGAGCAGGTCGCCGCCCATATGGCCGACGCCTATTTCCGGGTGCGCCACGAGCCGGCGGCGACGCTGACCTCGTGCGGGCCGGGCTCGGCCAATATCGTCATGCCGCTCGCCTGCGCGCTGACCGACTCGTCGGCGGTGTTCGCCATCACCGCCAACGTGCCGACCTCGCAGTTCAACCGCAGCCCGTTCCAGGAGATCAACCGGCATTACCAGGCCGACTTCGTCAACGTGCTGCGCCCGGTGGTGAAGCGCAGCTTTCAGCCAACCCGCGTCGACATGTTGCCGCTGGCGCTGCGCCAGGCCATGACCACGATGCTGTCGGGCCGGCCCGGCCCGGTCAACATCGACGTGCCCTTCAACGTGTTTCAGGAAGAAGACGACGTCGAGATGCCGCCGGCCGCGCCAGCGCTGAACGCCCAGCGCAGCGGCGCCTCGCCGGAAGAAATCTCGCGCGCGGCCGACATGATCCTCGCCGCGCAGCGGCCGGTGCTGTTCGTCGGCCACGGCGTGACGCTGTCGGAAGCGAGCCGCGAACTGACCGCGCTCGCCAAGAAGCTCGCCATTCCGGTGATCTCCTCGCCGAACGGCATGGGCACGATCGACATGACCGATCCGCTCTCGCTCGGCTTCATCGGCCGCAACGGCGCGTTTCCCGCCAACGAAGCCGGGCGCCGCTCCGATATCGTCATCGCCATCGGCGCCCGCTTCGACGACCGCTCGGCATCGTCGTGGATGCCGGGCTATTCGTGGAATTTCCCCAGCACCAAGCTCATTCACGTCGACGTCGATCCGTCGGAGCTCGGCCGCAATTATCCGCCGGACCTCGGCATCTTGGCCGACGCCCGCACCTTCCTGCGTCAGCTCTTGGCCGAGCTCGACCGCCGCGGCGCCAAGGCCAATACCAACGAGTGGCTCGCCGACATTCGCAAGTGGCGCGACGAGTGGGAAAAATTCATCCGGCCGAATTTCGCGACCCATGCGACGCCGATCCGGCCCGAGCGCGTGGTCGCCGATTGCCAGGCGGTGCTGCCGGCCGACGGCATCATCTGCTGCGATGTCGGGGTGAGTCATAACTGGTACATGCAGTTCTGGAACGCGCGGCAGCCGCAGTGCATGCTCAACTCCTGGGGCTTTTCCGGCATGGGCTTCGGCGCCGCCGGCGCGCTCGGCGCCAAACTCGCGGCGCCGGACCGGCCGGTGGTCGCGGTCACCGGCGACGGTTGCTTCACCATGGTGCCGCACGTGCTGTGCACCGCGGTCGAATACAACATTCCCGTGGTCTGGGTGATCTGGAACAATTTCGGCTGGGTCTCGATCCGCGACATCCAGCTCGGCATGTTCGGCGGCCGCGAATACGGCACCATGTTCCACCAGGGCGCCAACAAGAAGCCGTTCAATCCGGATTTCGCCGGCTGGGCCAAGGCCGCCGGCGTCGAGGCGCTCACAATCACAAGGTCGCAGGACTTCCGCGGCGCGCTCGAACATGCCGTGAAATCCAACAAGCCGTTCCTTATCGACGCGCACGTC
>JASHQO010000231.1 GCA_030039105.1 Xanthobacteraceae bacterium | reverse complement strand
GCCGCGCAGCGGCGAGTCCGGAATCCATAATCACAGGCGCCGGGCTTATGGATTCCGGGCTCGCGGGCAACAGCCCGCACCCCGGAATGACGGCACTCCGTGCCGTCATTTCATATACTTATCCACCAGCACTGCGGCGTCCTGGCGATCCTTCTTGAGGAACGCCGCAAAGTCCTCGGTCGAGCCGGCGGCCGGCTCGAGAAAATTCTGCGCGGCGAAGTCGGCGAACTTCGGCCCCCGGAAAATCTCGAACAGCGCGTCGTGCAGCCGCTTGACGATCGGCGCCGGCGTGCCGGCCGGAACCACTATGCCCCAGTAGATAGGGCCGCCCGGGAAGGCGCCGAAGCCGGCTTCGTCGAAGGTCGGCACATCCGGCAACTGCGGCGAACGGTGCGAGGCGCTCAGCGCCAGCACCTTGATCTTGCCGTCCTTGAGTTGGCTGGTCATGTTGCCGACGCCGATCTTGCTGACGTCGATGTCGTTGCCGAGCAGCGCAGAGATGATCTCGGAGCCGCCCTTGTAGGGAATGGCGACGAGATTCGTTTTCCAGTGCTCGCCGAGCCATTGCCGGAACGCGTCGGTGGTGGTGCGCTCGCCGAGCGTGCCGTAATTGAGCTTGCCCGGCTCCGCCACCGCCTTGGCGCGCAACGCGTCGATCGAGTCGATGTGAGTCTCGGCCGGCGTCATCAGCCCCTCGATGACGTGATACATGTCGAGCACCGGCACGAAATCCTTCTCCGGATTGTACGGCAGGTTCGGGATGGTCAACGGATTGAACGACATGGTGTCGGGGCTGACCACGCACAGCGTGTAGCCGTCCGGATCGGACTTGGCGCATTCGCTGCCACCGAGCACCATGGCAGCGCCCGGCTTGTTGATGACGATGACCGACTGGCTGAGCTTCTCCTGCAGCGCTTGTGCCGTCAGCCGCGCGGCAACGTCGGTGATCGAGCCGACCGAGATCGGCACGATCATCTTGATCGGCTTGGTCGGATAATCCTCGGCGAAGCCGCGGACCGGCAGGGCCGCAGCCAGGCAAACGACGAGCAGCGCAAATTTTCTCACGGCGTTTCTCCCCGCATTTTTTTTAGCACAAGACGACCTCGCCGATCATTCCCGCATCGTACTGCGTGAAGAACAGCCGGCCGTCGGCCAGCGCCGCGATGCAGCGCGCCCCGCTGTTCGGCGTCGGAATATCGTATTCGCCGCGCACCGTGCCGTCGGGCGCCATGCGGCCGATCTTGTTGGCGAAGTTCGCGGTGTACCAGAGGTCGCCGTCGGCGCCGACGGCGACGCCGCGCAGCGAGGCGTTCGGCGTCGGCACCTTGTGCTCGGTGATGCGGCCGGAACGGTCGATGCGGCCGAGCGCGTTGGTCGAGGTCTCGACGAACCAGATGCTGCCGTCGGGATGGGCCGCCATGGCGCGCGGCTGGCTGTCGTGGCTCGGTATCGGAAACTCGGTGACCTTGCCGTCCACGGTGATGCGGCCGACCCGGTTGCCGGCGGCCTCGCTGAACCACAGCGCGCCGTCGCGCGCCACCAGCGACAGCGGTTTCGCGCCCGGCGTGATGCCGTCGGCGAATTCGGTGATGCGGCCGTCCGGCGTAATGCGGCCGACGCGGCTGATCTCGGTCTCCGAGAACCAGACGTTGCCGTCGGGCCCGGCGATGATGCCGTCCGGTCCGGCATTCGGCGTCGGCAGCGCGAATTCGGTGATGTCTCCGCGCGGCGTGATGCGGCCGATCTTGCTGGCGGCTTTTTCCGCAAACCACATGTTGCCGTCGGGTCCGGCCGCGATGCCGATCGGTGTCGCGTTCGGCGTCGGCAGCGCGAACTCCGTGAACGTGCCGCGACCGGGATCGAGGCGGCCGATCTTCGCGGCGCCGCTTTCGCAGAACCATAGACAACGATCCGGCCCTTCCATCGCGATGTAGGGCTTGCTGTCCGAGCTCGGGATTTTGTGTTCGCGGATCGTGACCATCGGCGGACCTGTCATTTTGTATCGGGCATGGCGATCCGCCGTCCTGCACCTTGCGGGATCGGCAAGCCGGCATGGGCGAGGCGCATGCGCTCGAGGCGTGCGGCGACTTCCGGTGAAAACGCCGCTGTCTTCTTTGCCGCCATGTCGACGTGCAGCGCCATGTTTTCCGAGGTCGCCGAGAGCCAGTTCTCTTCGGCGTGATGCAGCTCCTCGAAATAGTGCAGGCGCTTTGAGTCGTAGCCGAGCAGTTGGAAGGTGACGCGCACCGCATCGCCGGCGTGCAGCTCGCGCAGGTAGCGCACGTGCACTTCGGCGGTGAAGGTGGAATGGCGGCTCCGTTCGACATAGCCGAGGCCGAGACCCAGAATCTCGTAGACCTCGTCGACCGCGCGGTCGAACAGCACATTATAATAGGCCATGTTGAGATGGCCGTTGTAATCGATCCAGCCGTCCTCGACCCGCATCACCGAGGATACGAAGGGGGCGGGCATGGCGGGCTCGGACCGTTCCAGCATGGCATATCCGGCGATTAAGGCGTGCAATGCAGCCGACCGGCGCCGGTTTGGCAAGCGCTTTCATGGCGCCGGCGGCCGCCGGTTGTTGTCGTGCGAAGACGATGTGCTAACGTCGATCCTTCGTGCGCCTGCCGCGGCGCCAAGAACCGGGACTGCAGCGCCAAAACGTGCCGAAGCAAGCCAGGAACATCCTCTTCATCATGTGCGACCAACTGCGGTGGGACTATCTGTCCTGCTACGGCCATCCGCATCTCGAAACGCCGAACATCGACGCGCTCGCGGCGCGCGGCGTGCGCTTCACCCGCGCCTATGTGCAGTCGCCGATCTGCGGCGCCTCGCGCATGAGCACCTATACGGGCCGCTACGTGCAATCCCACGGCGCGGCGTGGAACGGCTTTCCGCTCAAGGTCGGCGAGCTGACGCTGGGCGATTATCTGCGCCCGCTCGGCATGCGCACCGCGCTGGTCGGCAAGACCCACATGGAGGCCGATGTCGAGGGCATGGCGCGGCTCGGCATCGATCCGACGTCGATCATCGGCGTGCGCGTCGCCGAATGCGGCTTCGAGCCCTATGAGCGCGACGACGGCCTGCACGGCATGGGCCCGGACGGCACGCGCTATTCGCCGCGGCGGCCGCGCTACAACGCCTACCTCAACGCCAAGGGCTATGACGGCGAGAACCCGTGGCACGATTGGGCCAACGCCGCCGACGGCGACGGCAATGCGCTCGCTTCGGGCTGGGCGATGCGCCATGCCCGCAAGCCGGCGCGCGTGCGCGAGGAGGATTCCGAGACGCCGTACATGACGCGTCGCGGCATCGACTTCATGCGCGAGGCCGGCGCCGCGCCGTGGTGCCTGCATCTGTCCTATATCAAGCCGCATTGGCCCTATATCGCGCCGGCGCCGTACAACGCCATGTATGCCGCGCGCGACGTCATTCCGGCGGTGCGCGCCGAGACCGAGCGGCACGATCCGCATCCGGTCTATCGCGCCTTCATGGCGCACCGCGTCAGCAGGACGTTCTCGCGCGACGAGGTGCGGGCCGAGGTCATTCCGGTCTATATGGGCCTGATCAAGCAGATCGACGATCAGATGGGCGTGCTGTTCCGCTTCATGGACGAGCAAGGCCTGTTCGACGACACCATGATCGTCTTCACCGCCGATCACGGCGACTATCTCGGCGACCACTGGCTCGGCGACAAGGATTTTTTCCACGACGCTTCGGTGAAGGTGCCGCTGATCGTCTACGATCCGTCGGCCGCCGCCGACCAAGCGCGTGGCAGCGTGTGCGACGAGCTGGTCGAGGCAATCGATCTGGCGCCGACCTTTCTCGCCGTGGCCGGCGCCGATCCGGCAAACGAGTCGCACCGGCTCGAGGGCCGCTCGCTGCTGCCGTTCCTGCATGGCGAGCGGCCTTCGGCGTGGCGGACATTCGCCGTCAGTGAATACGACTACGGCATGATGCCGGCGTCCGCCGAGCTTGGCTTGAAGCCGCGCGACGCGCGGCTGTTCATGATTGCCGACCGGCGTTGGAAGCTGATCCACGCCATCGGCTTTCGGCCGATGCTGTTCGATCTCGCCGACGATCCGCAGGAACTGCGCGACCGCGGCGCCGATCCGCAATATGCCGGCGAATGCCAGCGGCTAGGCGCGGCACTGGCGCAATGGGGCCTGCGCGTATCGCAGCGCACGACGCGCTCGGAGCAGCAGATCGACAATGGCCGCGGCAAGGCCGAGCGGCGCGGCATTTTGATCGGGGTATGGGACGAGGCCGACATTCCCACCGCGCTGTGGAGCGGCTATCTTCGCGACAAGCGATGAGACGGCACGATGACAGTGGCTGAAACAAAGACCGCGAATCGGCGCGACCGCAAGGCGGTCGACGGCGTGATCGCGACGCTCGCGGCGCAGTTCGGCAATCGCCTCGTGACGTCGCGGGCGGTGCGCGAGCAGCACGGCAATACGGTGACCTGGATCGAGAACCAGCCGCCGGATGCGGTGCTATTCCCGCAAAGCACCGCCGACGTGCAGCAGCTCGTGCGCTTGTGCGCCGCCGCCCGCGTGCCGGTGATCCCGTTCGGCGTCGGCACTTCTCTTGAGGGCCAGGTGAATGCGCCGAATGGCGGCATCTCCATCGACTTCCGCGACATGAGCCGCGTGCTCGCGGTGCACGCCGAAGACCTCGACTGTGTCATCGAGCCGGGCCTCACCCGCAAGGCCCTCAACGAGCATTTGCGCGATCAGGGCGTGTTCTTTCCGATCGACCCCGGCGCCGACGCGTCGCTCGGCGGCATGGCGGCGACCCGCGCGTCGGGCACCAACGCGGTGCGCTACGGCACCATGAAAGACAACGTGCTGGCGCTCAAAGCCGTCATGGCCGACGGCGAGGTTTTGACCACGGCGCGGCGGGCGAAGAAAACGTCCGCCGGCTACGACCTGACGCGGCTCATCGTCGGCTCCGAGGG
>JASHQO010000230.1 GCA_030039105.1 Xanthobacteraceae bacterium | reverse complement strand
CGGCGAAGGCGCAGGATGCCGCCTCGGGCATGAAGATCACGGCGCAGGACATGGTGCGCTTCGGCATCGTCGATGCGGTGGTGCCCGAGCCGACCGGTGGCGCCCACCGCGATCCGGCGGCGACGATCGCGGCGACCGGCGAGGCGATCGCGAAAGCGCTCGGCGATTTGCGCGGTCTCGACCGGCCGACCATCACGCGCCTGCGGCGCGAGAAATTTTCCGCCATCGGCCGCGCCATCGGCTGATCCGGTCGCCTTGCGGGTCCTCGCCACAATCTTGCCGCGATTGCCGCCGGACCGAATTCATCCACGCCAAGACGGCCTAAGACAGCTCCAGGACAGCGGTTACAGCGCTGGATTTACGCGGCAAATTCCTAAAGGTTTACCTTTCATTATCGCCGCGGGCGCAATCTTGGGACGGACCGCGGCTGCCTTGCGAAAGCCACCTCTTGGGGATATCGATTGTCGGGTGGATGGCACGGGGATTAAGTCCATCGGTTCGGGGAGCTTCCCATTGAATCGCGCCAGCTTGGCCCGCGCGCTCGCGGCGTCGGCGGTTCTCGCCGGCGCGTTGGCGCTTGCGGGCTGCTACGGCGACGACGGCTATCAGATCCCGAGCCGCGCGATGAAAGAGCTGTCGCCGGAGATGCTGACGCTCCTTCAACAAAAAAACATGCCGAAGGACTCGCCGATCCTGGTCCGGATCTTCAAGGAGGAATCCGAACTCGAAGTCTGGAAGCAGGACACAACCGCGCGATACGAGCTGCTCAAGGTCTATCCGATCTGCCGCTGGTCGGGCGACATCGGCCCCAAGGTCAAGGAAGGCGATCGCCAGGCGCCCGAGGGTTTCTATCCGATTACGCCCGGCCTGATGAATCCGAATTCCAGTTACTACCTCGCCATCAATACCGGCTTCCCCAACGCGTTCGACAAAGCCAATGGCTACAGCGGCGCCTTCCTGATGATCCACGGCGATTGCTCGTCGCGCGGCTGCTACGCCATGACCGATGAGCAGATCGGCGAAATCTACGCGCTGGCACGCGAATCGTTTCTCGGCGGGCAGAAAGAGTTTCAGGTCCAGGCCTATCCGTTCCGCATGACGGCGGCCAATCTGGCGCGCCATCGCAACAATCCGAACATGGCGTTCTGGAAGATGATCAAGGTCGGCAACGACCACTTCGAGGTGTCGCATCTGGAGCCCAGGGTCGACGTCTGCGAGAAGCACTACGTCTTCGACGCGGTGGCGCCGGCCGGCTCGACCAAGCCGCTCAACTTCTCGCCGCGCGGCCCCTGCCCGGCCTACGACGTCGATCCGCAGATCGCCGGGCCGGCGATGGCCAAGCAGCAGAACGACGACTATCAGCTCGCGCAATTGACCAAGGACAACGTCACCACCGCGCCGCTCGAGACCGGCACCGACGGCGGCATGAATCGCGTGTTCATGTCGAAGCTGGATAGCGCGACCTATACCTACGACAACGAAGGCCATCTGCACGTTCCGCCGCTGCAGCCGGGCCGGTTGCCGCCACAGATTTCCGCATCGGCGTCACCCACGGTTACGGGCAACGGCACGCCCAACGAGGGCAGCTCGATCGGCAGCTTCTTCAGCGGCATGTTTGGACACAGCAGTTCGAGCCAAGTCGCGTCGGCTGCCCCGGCCGCCACCGATACCGGCGCGCAACAGCACACCGGCCTATTCGGCAGCCTGTTCGGATCGAGCCACAGTACGGCGCCACCGCCCGCCGACGTCGAACAGACCGCCTCAACGACCCCGGCGAAGCCAAAGCCGACCGCAGGCTTGCGGCCGCGCATCAACACCGAGCCGAAGAGCGAACCGCAGGTCGCCGATACCACCAAGCCGAAAACCACGGCGCCGGCATCCGCCACCGCAGCGACGACCGGCACGGCCGAACCCGCCGCGGCAGCCTCCAACACGCCGGCCTCAACGACGCAAACGGCGAGCAACAACGGCGTCATCAGCGGCGCCCAGCCCGTGGTTCCAGCCGGCTCGTTCAATAACCGCTGGGGCGGGCTCCAGTAACCGGACGACGGATGACAGACGACAGCGGACGGAAGATTTACATCCGTCTTCTGTCGTCCGCATTCTGTCGTCTGCTACGCGTATCGCCCGTGGCAGTGCTTAAACTTCTTGCCTGAGCCGCACGGACAGGTCTCGTTGCGGCCGACCTTACCCCAGCTCGTCGGGTCTTTCGGATTGCGCGCCGGCGCTGCAGCCGCGCCGCCGATGCCGGCCCGCGCCAGCGTTTCGGCGCCGGCCATGGCCAGCGCCATCTCGTCCTCGCCGGTGCTCGGATCGACCTTGCGCGCGGCCATGGTCGGGAGCTGGGCCGGCGCCGGCTCCGGAGGCGGCGCCGCCTGGATCTCGACGCGCATCAGTTGCGCCGTCACCGCCTCGCGCAAGCTCTGGCTCAACGCCTCGAACAGATTGAACGCCTCCGCCTTGTACTCGTTGAGCGGATCGCGCTGGCCGTAGCCGCGCAGCCCGATCACCTGGCGCAGATGCTCGATCATCACCAGATGCTCGCGCCACAGATGATCGAGCGTCTGCAACAGCACCGACTTCTCGACATAGCGGATGACGTCGGAGCCCCACTGCGCCACCTTGGCGGCCATGACCTCGTCGGCGCGGCGCTCGACGCGGGTGAAAATCTCCTCGTCGGCGATGCCTTCTTCCTTGGCCCAGCCGTCGACCGGCAGATCGAGATTGAGCACGCGCTTGAGCTCCTCGCGCAGGCCCTTGACGTCCCACTGCTCCGGATAGGCGTTTGCCGGCACGTGCTTGGCGACCAGATCGTCGATCACGGTGTGGCGCATGTCAGCGACCACCTCGGCCACCGCCTTGTCGTCCATCCATTCGACGCGCTGGTCGAAGATGACCTTGCGCTGGTCGTTCATCACGTTGTCGAACTTCAAGATGTTCTTGCGGATATCGAAGTTGCGCGCCTCGACCTTCTGCTGCGCCTTTTCCAACGCCTTGTTGATCCAGGGATGGATGATGGCTTCGTCTTCCTTGAGACCGAGCTTCTGCAGCATGCCGTCGAGCTTGTCGGTGCCGAAGATGCGCATCAGATCGTCTTCGAGCGACAAGAAGAATTTCGAATGGCCAGGGTCGCCCTGACGGCCGGAACGGCCGCGTAGCTGGTTGTCGATGCGCCGGCTCTCATGGCGCTCGGTGCCGAGCACATAGAGGCCGCCGGCGGCGAGCGCCTTCTCCTTGAGGCGCGCGACCTGGGCGCGGATCTCCGTGGCGCGCGGACCTTTGTCGCGCTCCTGCGGATCGGCGATGTCGGCGAGCTCCTGGCGAATGCGCATGTCGGCATTGCCGCCGAGCTGAATGTCGGTGCCGCGGCCGGCCATGTTGGTGGCGATGGTGATCGCGCCGGGCACGCCGGCCTGCGCCACGATATAGGCTTCCTGCTCGTGGTAGCGGGCGTTAAGGATGGCGAATACCTTGGCCTTGGTGGCGCCCTCGTCGCCGGAATACAGCGCCGCGAAGGCGTTCGGGTCGGAGAAGTCGTGCTGCTCCCAGCCGTGCTGGCGCAAAAGTTCGGCGAGCTGCTCGGATTTCTCGATCGAGGTGGTGCCGACCAGCACCGGCTGGCCGCGCGTCTTGCAGTCCTCGATCAGCGCGACGATGGAACGGTATTTCTCCACCGCAGTGCGATAGACCTCATCGTCGTCGTCGACGCGGATCATCGGCATATTGGTGGGAATCTCCAAAACCTCGAGATTGTAGATGTCCTGGAACTCGTCCGCCTCGGTCACCGCAGTGCCGGTCATGCCAGCCAGCTTCCCGTACATGCGGAAATAGTTCTGGAACGTGATCGAGGCCAGCGTCTGGTTCTCCGGCTGGATCGGCTGGCGCTCCTTGGCCTCGAGCGCCTGGTGCAGGCCTTCGGAATAACGCCGGCCCGGCATCATGCGGCCGGTGAACTCGTCGATGATGACGACCTCGCCGCTGCGCACGATGTAGTCCTTGTCGCGCTGGAACAGCTTATGGGCGCGCAGCGCCTGGTTGATGTGATGCACGACGGAGACATTTTCGACGTCGTACAGCGATTCAGTCTTGAGCAGGCCGGCGTCCTTGAGCCCCTGCTCCATCTTCTCCATGCCGACCTCAGTGAGGTTGACCGTGCGTTGCTTCTCGTCGAGCTCGTAGTCTTCCTTGGCGAGCTTCGGCATATAGGCATCGATGGTGTTGTAGAACTCGGAGCGGTCGTCCAGCGGGCCGGAAATGATCAGCGGCGTACGCGCTTCGTCGATCAGGATGGAGTCGACCTCGTCGACGATGGCATAGGCGTGGCCGCGCTGCACCATGTCCTCGAGGCGATATTTCATGTTATCGCGCAGATAGTCGAAGCCGAGCTCGTTGTTGGTGCCGTAGGTGACGTCGCAGTCGTACTGCTTCTTGCGCTGCTCGTCGTCGAGGCCGTGAACGATGACGCCGACGGTGAGGCCGAGGAATGTGTAAATCTGCCCCATCCACTCGGCGTCGCGCTTGGCGAGGTAATCGTTGACCGTGACGACGTGGACGCCGCGGCCGGCGAGCGCGTTGAGGTAGACGGGCAGCGTCGCCACCAGGGTCTTACCCTCGCCGGTCTTCATCTCGGCGATGCAGCCCTCGTGCAGCACCATGCCGCCGATTAGCTGGACATCGAAATGGCGCTGGCCCAGCACGCGCTTGCTGGCCTCGCGCACCGTGGCGAAGGCGGGAGCGAGAATGTCGTCGAGCGAAGCGCCTTCGGCAAGCTGCTTCTTGAAGTCGTCGGTGCGAGCGCGCAGCGCCTCGTCCGATAGCTGCGACAGTTCCGGCTCGAGTGCATTGATGGCGTCGACCCGCGGCCGGTAACTGCGGATGCGCCGGTCGTTTGCGGAACCGAACAGCTTGCGGGCGACCGCGCCGATCATCGCATCATCCTTCCACGGCCGAGTTTGAGTTCCGCCCGCCGCACTGCGCCCGGAGCGCTCGTCCAAGCAGCGGAAAATGCTGTGCTATTGCGGCTTAGGCAAGGCGGCATGGGGGCCCAAAGTCTGGCCGAGAGATAGGAGGGGGTGGTTTTGTTGTCAATGCAAAGGCGCCATTCACGGCCTCGTTAAGCGGCTCCGTCATTCTGCCATTGCCAAGGCCAGTCGATTCGGCGACTGTCCGCGCCGACTGGACCGTTAACGGCGGCCAAAAGCGGCGACAGGCCCGGACCGATTTGCGCCTAAGTTCGAGAGCTTGCTTCAAGCCCGGCGATTGACCCGTTGCACAAGGATTGCGCTCCATGGCCTGTTCCCGTCTCATCGTTTCCTGCTCGCTCGGCGCTCTTATGATCGCAGCGTCGTTGTGCGCGGGCGCGGCCACGCTGCGGGCCGACGACGCCAACAATCCGGTGGTCGCCCGCGCCAACGGCGTCGACATCCACGAGAGCGATCTGGCGTTCGCCGAAGAGGAGATCGGCGGCAACATGCCGCAAATGGGGCCGGACCAGAAGCGCGACTACCTGATCACCTATCTGGCCGACGTCATCGTGCTGTCGCAGGCTGCCGAGCAAAGGAAGCTCGCCGATAATCCGGACGTCCAACGTCGGCTCGCTTTCGACCATAACCGCGTGCTGATGGAAGCGCTGCTGCTGCAGGTCGGCAAAGCCGCCGTGACCGATGACGCGATGCATAAGGTTTACGAGGACGCCACCAAGCAGATGCAGCCGGAGCAAGAGGTGCACGCGCGCCATATCCTCGTCCCCACCGAGGACGAGGCCAAGGCGATCGAGGACCAACTCAAGAAGGGCGCCGATTTTGCCGCGTTGGCGAAGGAGAAATCGAAGGACCCCGGCGCCGCCGATGGCGGCGACCTCGGCTATTTCACCAAGGATCAGATGGTGCCGGAGTTCGCCGAAGTGGCGTTCAAGCTCGACAAGGGCCAGATTTCCGATCCGGTGCACACCCAGTTCGGCTGGCACATTATCAAGGTCGAGGATAAGCGGACCAAGCCGACACCGACCTACGATCAGGTCAAGACGCAGCTCGAAAATTACGTCGCCCACCGTGCTCAGGCGGAATTGGTCGACAGCTTGCGCAAGACCGCCCAGATCGAGCGCCTCGACAAGCCGGCGGCGACGCCCGACCCGTCGTTGCTCAATCCCGCCCCACCGGCAAAGAAGTGACGCGTCGCTGACGCATCATGCCCGGCCGCCCGGGGGTCCGGCCTGTTGGCCGGCCAAATTGCAGGCTTGTGCCGGGCATCCACGTCTTTACAACATTGCGGCCCAAGACGTGGATGGCCGGGACAAGCCCGGCCATGACGAACCGATGAGCGTCCGCATGGCTACGACCATTTCCCCCCTCGCTCCAAAATCCGTCCCGACCCTGCCGCCGGTCGCGGGCGTGCGGCTCGCTACCGCTGCGGCCGGCATCCGCTACCAGGGCCGCACCGACGTGATGCTCGCAGTGTTCGACAATGGCGCCAGCGTCGCCGGCGTGTTCACCCGCTCGAAATGTCCATCGGCGCCGGTCGAATGGTGCCGCGCCCGGGTCAAAGGCGGGCGGGCGCGGGCGCTGGTGGTCAATTCCGGCAACGCCAATGCGTTTACCGGCAAGACCGGCCGCGACGCCTGCGCGTTCACCGCCAAGATCGCGGCCGGCGCGGTCGGCTGCAAGCTCAGCGAAGTGTTTCTCGCCTCCACCGGCGTGATCGGCGAGCCGTTGCCGGCGGCGGCTTTCGACGGCGTCATGCCGCGCCTCGTTGAGGACGCCACCGACGAAGGCTACGTCGATGCCGCCGGCGCCATCATGACCACCGACACCTTTCCAAAGCTCGCCACTGCGACCGCGCGTCTCGCCGGCACCACGGTGACCATCAACGGCTTTGCCAAGGGCGCCGGCATGGTCGCGCCCGACATGGGCACCATGCTGGCTTTCGTATTCACCGACGCGCCGATCGCGCCGGCAGTCTTGCAGGCGCTGCTGCGCGAAGGCGTGGTCGATACTTTCAACGCCGTCACCATCGACAGCGACACTTCGACTTCCGACACGCTGCTCGCATTCGCGACCGGCGCCGCGCGCGAGGCACCACGCATCGCGCGCGCCAACGATCCGCGGCTTCTGCCGTTCCGCAAGGCGTTCAATGCCGTATTGGCGAATCTGTCCGAGCAAGTGGCGCGCGACGGCGAAGGCGCACGCAAGCTGGTCGAGATCACGGTCGAAGGCGCGGTGTCGAAACAATCGGCACGGCGCGTTGCGCTGTCGATCGCCAATTCGCCCCTGGTCAAGACTGCGATCGCCGGCGAGGACGCCAATTGGGGCCGCGTCGTCATGGCCGTCGGCAAGGCCGGCGAAAAGGCCGACCGTGACAAATTGTCGATCACGTTCGGCGGGTTCCCGGTCGCCGTCGCGGGTGCGGCGGCGCCGAATTACGACGAAGGCTCAGTGAAAAAGCACATGGAGGGGCGCGAGGTCCGTGTCGGCGTCGACATCGGCGTCGGTCGCGGCAAGGCGCGCGTCTGGACCTGCGACCTGACCCATGTCTATCTCGAAATCAATGGCTCTTACCGGAGCTGAAGGGGTCGTCATTGCGGGCACGGCGAAGCGATCTCGGGCCAAAGGAGACTCCTCCGCATGG
>JASHQO010000229.1 GCA_030039105.1 Xanthobacteraceae bacterium | reverse complement strand
GGTCGTGGATCGGCACGCCTTATCATAACTGCGCCGATCTCAAGGGCGTCGGCGTCGACTGCGGCATGCTGCTGGTGCGCGTCTTCGTCGACCTGGGGCTATGCGCGCCGTTCGACCCGCGGCCTTATCCGGTCGACTGGCATCTGCATCGCAGCGAGGAACGCTATCTCGGCTTCGTCTTCGATCGCAGCGCCGAGACGGTCGCGCCGCTACCGGGCGACGTGATGGTGTTGCGCTACGGCCGTTGTTACTCGCACGGCGGCATTGTCACCGTGGCAAAACCGCTGTGCATCGTTCACGCCTACTACCAGACGCGCATGGTGATCGAGGATGACGTATCGCGCAACAGCGTGCTCGCCGATCTCGCGCGCAAGCCGAGATTTTTCAGCGTCTGGGCCAAGCAGCCAGGATCTGAGCCAACATGAGCGGAAATCATGAGCATCTTCCGCGGCACCACGAAGCCTCAGGCCATCACGCCCGACTATACCGGCCTGCAAATCCAGACCGCGGTCAGCGCGCTGCCGATCCCGATCGTCTGGGGCATGTCGAAAATTGCGCCGAACGTCATCTGGTACAACAATTTCACGGCCGTTCCGCAGAGCAGCGGCGGCGGAGGAGGCGGCAAGGGACTGTTTCACTCCAACACCGGGACCACGCAATACGACTACACCGCCGACGTCATCATGGCGCTGTGCGAGGGCCCGATCGACAACATCAATCAGATCTGGCGCGGCCAATCGATCTATACGCTCTCGAGCCTGGGACTGGCGTTGTTCAGCGGCACGTCGACCCAGCCGGTGTGGGCCTATCTCGCGCAGACCGATCCATCGCAGGCGTTGCGCTACCAGAATACGGCCTACGTGGCGGCGGCCGGCTACGATCTGACCACGAGCGCGACGCTCGACAATCATAATTTCGAGGTCCAGGGGTTCGCCTTTGCCACCGGCATCGGGCCGGGATACATCGCCGACGACGCCGATCCGGCGCTGGCGGTCAACGACTTCCTGACCAACCCGCAGTTCGGCGTCGGCTTTCCCGCCGCCTCGATCGACACCACGACGCTGTTCGCCTCCGGCAACGACGCGTCCTATCAGACCTATTGCCGCGCCGCCGGTCTGGCACTGAGCCCGGCGCTGACCGATCAGGAAACCGCCTCCAGCATCCTGACGCGTTGGCTGCAGCTCACCAATACCGCAGCCGTATGGTCGGGTGGCCTGCTGCGGTTCGTGCCGTACGGCGATACGCCGATCAGCAATTTGAGCTTCACGTTCAATCCGGACGTGACGCCGATCTACGATCTCGACGACGACGACTATATTGTCGAGCACAACGCCGACCCGCTCCAGGTCTCGCGCAGCGATCCCTACAAGGCCTACAACGTCTGGCGCCTGGAGGCCGCCGATCGCAGCAACGCCTATAATCTGACCACGGTCGAGTCGCGCGACCAGAACGCGATCGAGCTTTACGGCATGCGGATCGCGCCGACCGTTACCGCGCACGAGATCTGCGACACCAACGTAGCGCTGATCTCGGGCCAGCTCATGCTGCAGCGCGCGGTCTATATCCGCAACACCTACAAATTCCGCCTGTCGTGGGACTATTGCCTGCTCGATCCGATGGATCTGGTCACGGTGACCGATGCGACTCTCGGCCTCGTCAAGGCGCCGGTGCGCATCACCGAGATCGAGGAGGACGAGAACGGCTATCTGGAAGTCACCGCCGAGGAGTTTCCGCTCGGCTACGCGACGGCGACGCTCTACGCGACGCAGACGGTCAGCAATAACCCGCTCAATCGCAATATCGATCCCGGCTCCATCACCGGCGCGCTGATCTTCGAGCCGACCGACGAGCTTGGCGGCGGCCTGGTCATCATGGCGGGCGCCTGCAGCACCAATCCGCTCTGGGGCGGCTGCAATATCTGGCTGTCGTACCAGGAGGACGGCAATTATACCCAGATCGGCAGCATCAACGGCTCGGCGCGCATCGGCGTCACCATCGCGGACCTGCCGGCGGTCGGCGTCAGCCCGATAGGCGAGACCATCGACCAGACCAACGCGCTGGCGGTCAACCTCGCGATGTCGGCCGGCACCCTTGCGTCGGCGACCCAGGCCGACGCCAATGCGCTGAACACCCGCTGCTATGTCGGCGGCGAGATCGTGGCCTATGAGACCGCGACGCTGACCGCGCCCAACGCCTACAATCTCACCTATCTGGTGCGCGGCGCCTATGGCACCGAAGCCGCGATCGCCGACCATCCGGCCGGAACGATTTTCGCGCGGATCGACAGCGCGTTCTTCTCGTACAACTACGACCAGAGCCGGATCGGCAACACGGTCTATCTTAAATTCCAGAGCTTCAACGTGTTCGGCGGTGGCGTGCAGTCGCTGGCCGACTGCTCGGCCTACGCCTATCAGATCACCGGCGCGGCACTGGCCTCGCCGCTGCCCACGGTCCAGAACTTATACACCAATTACGAAGGCGGTTTTCAGAAGATCTATTGGGACCAGATCGACGATTTCCGCAACGGCATCGTCTACGAGTGGCGGCAGGGCACGACCTGGGATTCCGCCCAGTTCATTCGCGACTACGCCCATCCGCCGTTCATCGCCCAGGGCAACGGCACGTTTTTGGTCAAGGCGCGCTGCCAGCCGGTCGCAGGCCTGACCGTCTACAGCGAAAATGCCGCCGAGATCACGATCTCCGGCAATCAGCTATCGCTCAATCTCCTCGCCACCTGGGACGAGAAGGCCACCGGCTGGACCGGCACGTTCCAGAACGGCATCGGCGTCGATAGCGGAAACTTGAGGCTTGGCGGCGCCGGCGACATTCTGGCCGACAATCCACTTTTGCAATCGGCGACGGCGAGCGCGGCGACGGCGAGCGGCAACGTTCTGAGCCTCGCCTATGTGCCGCCGGCCGTCGCCGTCGGCATTGCGGTCGCCGACGTGACAGCGCCGGGCGCGATTCCGCCCTTGGCCGCGGTGCAGTCGGTCGATCCCGGCGCGGCCAATCTCGACGACGGCCCGGTCACAACCGCGGCAACCACGACCATCGACAACGGCGCGGTGGCGACGCCGGCGACGAGCGACGTCGATTACGGCGCGGTGACCGGAACCACCGGCACCGTCATCCTGAACACCAACGTCGCCGGCGCCGGCGTTGCATCCGGCGACACCATCGTCTTCTCGACGCCCGACGTGCTCGCCTATGGCGGCGTCATCACCGGTGCGCCGGTCTACTACACCATCCCGCCGAGCCACATCGTCAATGCCGGCTCGGTGGTGCAGGCCAGCGTCAACGCCTCGACCCAGATCAACGGCGTGCCGGTCGGGCAGAACATCCTGGCCGACGCCAACGTGCTGCAGGACGGCGACATCCTTGGCTCGGCGTCGACCCAGTTCGTCGACGGCTGGATCGAGATCGCGGTCTCCCAGGACGGCAGCACGTTCGGGCCGTGGCAGAAATTCGTGCCCGGCGTGTTTCCCGGCCAGGCCTGGAATTTCCGCCTGGCGCTGCAGTCGAACGATCCGAACACCATTGCGTACGCCTTGGCCTTCAATTTCCAGGTCCAACTGCCGGCCCGCATCGATCATTATCAGGGCCTGACGGTGCCGAGCGGCGGCCTGACCATCGCGTTCCAGCGCGACGGCACCGCGACGCCGGCGCCGTTCAACGGCGGCCCTGGCGCAAACGACGTGCCGTACTACAGCGTGTCGTGGCAGGCGCAGCCCGGCGACATCTATCAGATCGCGGGTTTGAGCCTGTCGCAGCTCACCATCACGTTCCTCAATGCCGGCGTGCCGGTGACGCGCAGCGGCGTCAACCTCACCGTCGAGGGTTACTGATCGCAAATTTCCTCCACCGCGAAGCGGAGGAGGGGGAGCCACGCGCCAATGCGCGCAGCGCGCGACGGGTGGTGGAGGGGATGCGGGCGAGCGCGGCGAGTCGCCAGCGCGACGCTAGCTCAGCAGCCGCGCGCCTCCAATCGGCGAGCTTCGCTCGCCGGCCGGCCCCGCACGCGGAGCGGAAAGGTAGCCGCTCCGCCCGCGCACAACGATCAACAGGAGAAAAGGATGCGCATCTTCACAACCATCGGCCGCTCGCTCGGCCGTCTCGCCATCGCCGCGGTGCAGGCAGCGATCGTCGCCGCGATGCTGGCGCTGCCGCTCGGGGCCAGCCAGGCGCCGCTGTTCAATCCGACGTCAGGCACGCTGTCCGGCCTGTCGATGGTGCAGAATCAGAACAACGCCAACGACGCGCTGGCGACCTGCAATTCCGGCGGCTCGCCGCCCTCGACGCAATTCCTGTCCGGCGCGGCATCGAACTCGGATTGCTGGGACGACACCTCGACCGCGGGCTGGATCAAGCGCCGCATCTGGATGAACGGCACGTTCGTCGCCACGGCGTTCTACGACCTGGCCAACTCGCTCTATACCGGCATCGTCGGCGGCGGCGCGGTCAACACCGTGGCGTCGGCGGCGACCACCGACCTGTGCGCGGTCAATCCGGCCTACCTGGTCATCAGCGGCACGACGACGATCACGGGCTTCGGCGCGACCTGCCAGACCGGCGCGTGGAAGCGCATCCAGTTCGCCGGCGCGCTGACGCTTACCTACAATGCGACGACCCTGATCCTGCCGACCGGCGCCAGCATCGTCACCGCCGCCGGCGACACCGCCGATGCTGTGGCGCTCGGCTCCGGCAATTGGATCGTGACCGACTATCAGCGCGCAACCGGCGCGGCGCTGTCGACCATCGGCCTGAACGTCGGCGCCAGCGCGCTCGGCAATTCGGCGCTCCCCTTCACGGTTCCGGTCAATCTCGGCCTCGCCGGCTCGGCACCGAGCAGCCAACTCGCGATTCAGGTCGAGGGCGCCAACGGCTCGACGCCGGCACCGACCAACCCGGTGCTGATCCCGTTCCGCTCGCCGACAGCCGCGACCGGCACGCCGGCGATCGTGCCCGTCACGGCTCCGCTCAGCATGACCGTCAGCTCGACGCTGTCCATGGGCTGCACCAGCGGCGTCAACTGCCGCGTCTGGATCTATGCGATCGACAATTCCGGCACGCCGCTGGTCGGGCTGATGACCTGCTCGAGCCCAAGCGGCATATCGCCCTGCAGCGACGATCTGCTCTACACCACCAACGCCAATACCAACGGCACGAGCCTCTCCGGCACGCTGGCGACGACGGTGGCGGCGGTGACCAATGCGCCGGTGCGCATCATCGGCTATGTCGAGGCGATCTGGACCTCGGGCACCGGTTGGGCGGCGCCGTCCAAGGTGCAGCTATTCGGCCCGGGCGTGGCGCGGCCGGGTCAGGTGCTGCAGACAAAATCCTTGAACGGCGGCATCTCGCTCGCCATCACGCCAAGCTCGGCCGCCAACCTGGTCAAATTTGCCGCCTCGATCGGGTGCCAGGTGCCGACCAGCACTCCCACCACCCTTACCTTCGAGCGCGGCGCGACAGCGCTGACGGCACAAAATCTGGGCAGCACGGTCGCTTCCGGCGGCAATATCAATGTCGTCGCCAGCGCCGTCATCCTCGACGCGCCAGCCTCGACCTCCTCGCTCACCTATCAGATGACGATATCCGGAAGCTGCTCGGCCAACATGGAGCTGATCGAGCTCGACGAGATCATGGGCGCGCTGGAGCCGGCGACCGGCAATCGGGCGCCGCTGGCGATGGTCGGGTGAGCCATGGCGACCGCGACACAGCTTCAACTCCGCCGCGGCACGGCGGCGCAAGTCGCCGGCTTCACCGGCGCCCAGGGCGAGACGGTCGTCGACACCACCAACAACCGGCTCGTGGTGCAGGACGGCTCGACCGCCGGCGGCTTCGCCTCGGCCAAGCTCGCCGACATGCTGCAGCAGCGCTCGATCCAGACCGCAGGTGATTTGCCGATCGTCGCGACCGACCGCAAGCTCAACATCAAGGTCACGATCGCGCTGTCGATCGCGGTGCCGACTGCCTCGAGTAGAAACGGTTTCCCGCTGTCGTTCAAGAATACGGCGGCATCGTCTGCTTCCGTGACGCTCACCGCCTCCGGTTCTGATACATTCGACGGCCAAGCCAGCGTCGTGCTGGCGCCCGGCGCGGGCTTAACGATCGCTCCGTATAACGATGGCGTTAACAACTCTCTCGGCTATGGGATAGTCTGATGCACACGGTCAAAACAGCGTTCTCGGCGTGGCTGTTGCTTAGCCTGCTCGTGTGCGGCGCCGCGGCACAAGGAACGTTTCCCGGAGTGCTGCAGCCCGGGCAGGTGATTGGAAATAACGGCACATCTCCTGGAATTGGAGCGCCCGTTGGGCCAAACATTGGCTGGCGTGGCGATCAATATTTTGGCTCAGGCCGGCCGTGGTGCGATGTTCTTGCTGAGAATGCGCAGGGCGACGGTTCAACTGATGACACGTTCGCATTTAACGCTTGCATTTCGGCCGTCGCTTTCAGCGGCTTTGGAGGTACGGTTTACATACCTACGCCTTCGAGCGGAACCTTTTGTATCAAGAATGGTCCGCTCGAAGTTCCCGACGGCGTCGTTCTTGTCGGTGAGAGCATGGAGATCAACTTAAGCTCTTGCGGGAGCGGAAACGGGGTCATCAAGCTCGACGGCACCGCGGCTCGATTATCGAACCTGACGCTGAATGGCCCTGGCATGGACGGCCAGACATCATTCGGCGCAACCGCCTCGACGCTGCAGCTCACAGCCAATTGCGTCGAGTGTGTGCTCCGTGATCTTCTGATCGAGGGCGGCCTACACGCGGTGCTATGGAATTCGAACGAGTCCCAGGCCTTCAACGTCCACATGCACAACGCCTTCGGGTCAGTTGTCCTGATCCAAGGCAGCCCCTCAAAGGCCGCTGGTGGCGAATTCGTCCGCGCCAGTACCGATGGAAACCCATTCCCCTATGCGATGCCCGTGGCCGGGACGAGCTATGGCACGTGGAGCACAAACCAAACCATCACCAGCGGCAAAATCGTTTCCGCCACCTGCCAGGACGGCAACTCCTATTACATCCAGGCAGGGAGCAACGGTACCACTGCGGCCAGTGGCATTGGCCCGACCTGCGCCAATTTCGGAACGTCATTCCCGGACGGTACCGTCACCTGGCAGCTTATGTACCGGGTGGGCTCCTACAAGTGGCAAATCGATAGCTACACCCAGGACGTCCACATTGCGATCGCCGATACCGGCGGCATGGACGCTGGGATTGGCCTTACCAACACGCTCAGTGGCACGATCCCGCAGGGTTTTAGCTGCACCGATTGCAATGGGGGTTCCGGCTATAACGGGTCGTTATACGGCGTCGTTGGCCAGAATGTCACATTGGTTTCGCCGCGCTTTGCTAGCTGCATCAGTCCCTCCTGCGCCGTCATCAATATCACGAGTACCTTCACGGGAGGTGTTTCGATCTCCGGCGGCAACCTTTCCAATTCACGCGTCGGAATAGCGATCGCGGGAGGCTCGAACTACAGGATAAGGGGGGTCGACTTTACGGGGCCTGGTGTTAGCTCTGGCGTCGATGCGATCGCAATCAGCGGCAGCGCGTCGCAGATCGTCGCTCAGGGAAACAACATTCCAGCCTATGCAACTGGCATCAGTATTTCCGGGACGGCTTCCGACATCGTTTTTACAGGAAACACTGGCTGCGTGAATGGCGATACGACGTGCGTCAGCAATTCGTCGAGTGGCGCCAATGTCATCACGACGCCAAATGATGATGGGGTTGCCTATGCGGTCAAACCCGGCGCAACGGTTATTACCGGGGGCGGCAATGGCAAGGTCGAGTACAACAATAGCGGCGTGCTCGGCGAAACGTCGATGCGTCAGATGGTTGGCGGCGGCACGGCGGGCTCGTCCCTGACCGCGGGTTTGACGGAATACCAATGCACGTTCAACCTCGGCGCTGAGCCCGTCGGTTGCCTGCTTCCCTTCTCCGGAACATTCAAGAATTTCTACTTTGAGACGGCCAATGGTCCCGGCGCCGGGCAAACCGTGGTGCTGACCTTATACGTCGGCACCTATAACTCGATGTCGGCAACGTCGGTCACCTGCACATTGACCGGCGCCGGGACAGGAGCCGGCGTCAACAGTTGCAACGACACCACTCACACGGCAACCTTCAGCGCCGGCCAGCAGTGGGCTATTCAATCGGTCGTTAGTGGCAGCGCGACGGCATCTGCCGGACTGTCTTACGGCATTGAGGCCGACAATCCGTGATGTCCCATTATTGGTCGGTCGGCATTCGAAAATCCGCAGCGTGCCGCTTAAGCATGGCGATTCGCAGCCCTGCCTGCCCTACCGTTCGCGGCAATGGATCAACTTTCGCTTCGCAATTTCTGTCATGAAGATAGGGCGGGACTTCGACGTCTGGGTGCATAGTCATGGCCAAGAAAACGATCTCATACTCGTTGAACTGCGCTAAGCGATGAAAAAATTTCGGTTGATAGCCGAAGAAGCCGTGGTCGATGTGACCGAATGCCGGCACTTGGTGATACATGAGGCCACCAACTCTAACGAGGTCATGGAGGGCATGAAAAGCATTTCCCTGATTGGCAATATGCTCGGTGGTGCCCGCATTGATCAGCAGATCAAAAGTGCCGCGGTGCTGGTCGGGCACGTGGCCGACGTTGAGGTCCAACAGCAAATCTCCGCCCTCGATGTCCACCGACCAACTGACAAAGCCAAGACTTTCCCACAGCAGTCGTCCAGGCGGAGAATCGGCCGTTATATGCTTTGCGCGGACGGGCCAGAGCGTCGGCTTGCTGCCTCCAAAAAGCCGTACGGCCTCATCGAGCTCCGCCGAAAGCATCAGCTTATCGTTGATTTGCTGTGCGCCAACTTCGATCACGCGCCGGTAGCCATCCAAGAAGCCGCGGCACTTGAGCCAAATCAGATCTCTCATGAACAGGACGTTCAGCGCCATTTCGCGCCTCACTTCGTCGCATGCTGTGGTCCGCGATCTAGCTAATCTACCACTCGTGAACCCGCAACTTCAAACCGGGGCCTCCATACCGGGAGTCATGATTCTCGTTGTGCTTTGCTTTGCGCGCCTGCTTCCGCAGACGCTGCGGGCACGCTGCCTCTGTAGGCTTCAGGCCGATGCGAGCTTCTATGGCCGCGAATCCGGGCATGGAATCGGGCGTTTGGAAGGTTCGGCCAACGGCGCAGCTATTGCCACGAGGCAATGTGCAGAGTTACCAGAATGTCCCACGATATTTGAATCGTGATACGAGTGCGAATCTGAAGCCAGTGCAACTGCTCCCTGTGAGTTGAGCCTTTACGATGTCTTCTCGATCGTTGATAACGCCGCGTTTGGTCTCAGTATCTGCCGCCGTCGCAATGGCGATGAGCATTTTTGCAGACTGCATAGATCGCATTGCCGCGGCTCAGCCGGCGCTGACGGATGCCACCCAAGTCATTCAAACGGTTCATGCCTGGCAGGACGGCACACCGCTTCCCCCGTCGACAGGGCAGGCGACCACATACCGGACCTGCGAAGATATTATCCAACGCAACCTTGCTCTCGCGCCACACTACGGCTATGGCGTCGACAAGGCGGCGGGGACATTTTCCGATCCGCAGACGAAGATCGCCATACAACAAGGCTGTACGCCGGCGGCGCCATTTTATATCCCATTTCCGGTGAACCCGCCGGGCGGATCGCCGCCCTCGCTGACGGCTTTGCCGTGCCCGTCCCAGGGCAGCGGAACCGATGTCTGGTACATCATCGGGCAATCGAACGCGAGCAACTGGGGAGACGGCCGCTATACCGCGGGTCCGGGCGCTTACATGTATGGCGACGGCCGGTGCTATCAGGCCAGCGATCCGATTGTAGGCGCCGACGGCACGGGTGCCGGCCCCTGGGCGCGGCTCGCCGATCTCATGATCGGGCAAAAAACGATGAGCGGCGATCCCATCACTTCCGTTATCATTATCAATCGCGCGGTGGGAGGTACTTTAATAAAGGATTGGTTGCCCGGACGGGGTCTCAATTCCCACGTCGCGTCGTCCTTGCAGGACGCGAAGCTGCACGGATTCACGCCAACTCGAATTGTATGGGTGCAAGGAGAAGGCGATGCAGGCACCGATAACACCGCTTCGACGTCAGCATACGTAGATAATTTCTTCGCCATGTTTGGTACGATCCGTTCCTTGGAAATCACCGCGCCGGTCTGGGTCGCCCAAACAACGATGTGCAATCTGCGGACTGCGCGCGATCCGAACAATGTGGACGTCCTCTGGCGTAAGCCGGATTTTTATATTTCCAAGGAACAAGGTCGTCAGAACGTGAGAGCTGCGCAAAAAATCATAGGAAATTGGAACGAGAATTTTCATGAGGGAGCCAATCTCGATGCAATTGACTTTGCGCTGCGCCGCGACGGGTGTCATATGGGCTCGTACGGGCTCGACCAGGAGGCGCAATTGTGGATGAGAGCGTTCACCAATCCATCTTCGCCAGCATCGGATTCTCCGCACTAGAGCGGGATGAGTTTTGGTCGAATCGTCATCCCGCTCCAGCCTTTTGCTTGCGCATGATCTTTTCCGAAAGCCTCTGCGGTGTCGCGGAACCGATGTCGGCCGGTCATCAGCGTTGTCACAAACCTCGGCTAGGTGCGATGCCAATCGTCAAACCGGTCCTGTTGGGATTTGTCTGTGCGCTCGTGTTCGGCGCCGTGGCGCGAAGCGATCCGGCCGGGTTGCGACAGAATCCACAATCCGGCAGTTATGTTGCGACCGCCGGCGATTGCGGCGGTCGCATCGTCTTCGACGTAACGGCGCAGGCGACGCTGACGTTCGGCGCGGCGAGCCAATATCCGAACGATTGCGATATCACCGTCAGCAATGTTGGCCGCTATACCGGGCCCGGTACGGCGCGCGGCGTCGTTCTGGCGATCGATCGTCTGGAAATGCCCAACCAGGGCAACGTGCTTTACCCGGGCCAGACCACGGTCTTTTCCAAGGTCGAAAGCAAATGGGTCGAGACCGGCTATGGGCAGCGGCAGTTGTGGAAGCCCGATAATCGGGTCACGTTCTTTGTCGACTGTGATGCCGGATCGGACAAGGTGAGCGACGGGCTTGGGCCTGGCCCCGGTGCCAACCGGACGCTGGGGCATGGCTTTATCCGGCTGAGCCATTTCATCGATTATTCGGGCGGCGCCAGCCAGGCGCGCTGGAGCACCACTGGACAATGCGCGCCAGGCGATGTGTTGCACATGGCCGGCCCACTTCGCGGCGGGGAGGGTCATGCGGCTTTCGTCTGGAACGGCAACGGCACGACGATCGTCAATGCCGTTCCGGGCGGCCCGTGCGCAGCGTTGTTCGACAATGCCGTCGCCGAGATTGTCAACCTGACCTGTCGGGCCGAGAACGGTAATGCCTGCTTCGGTGCGGACAGCGGCGCGAAATTGTATTTCATCACGACGCCGTCGACCTGTAGTCCCGGAGTCGGTTCAGGCTTCACGGTCTCCGGGCCCGGCTCGACGATCGAGTTCTTCAATGTCGGATTCAATTTCGGCTCGCCGGGCGTGGCCACGGCGCCCGTCTCCATGTTTTCGGCGCAGAATGGCGGGATAGTTATTTTCGATACCCCACAGACCATAACGTTCCTTGGTGACGTGGCGTTTTCGCAAGCGGGCCTGGTTGCCTACGAACTGGGCGGCATTTTGCTTGCGGGCACGAAGTTCAATACCGCAGGACATACGGTCTCGGGATTGCGCTTTCTCTGCGAGAAGTTTTCGGTACTCCGCGGCCTCGGCGGTTCGCCCAACACCACGCTGCCCGGCAACCAGGACGGCATCATAGGTCCCGACTGCCGGGCGTTCTGACCGTTCATCCTCGCCGCCGCAAAGCCGTGCTATACGTCGCCGACGCCGCGAGGCGACAGACGTTCGGTGAGGCAGGTGCAATCCAGATGCTTAGATCGCTCAGTCTGCTTGTTTTGGCGAGCTTGCTCGCTGTCGCGCTCAATGGCCCGTCGAAAGCCGATGGGTTCAACGACACGACGGGCCGGCAGCGGGTCGCATGTCACGTCGAGACCGCGCGGGAAATCGTCATTCTCACGTTCGGGCAATCGATCTCGGCCAATCACGGCGAGGCCGCCCACATCCCGCATGGCAACGTCGTCAATTTCAATCCCAACGACAATCAGTGCTACGCCGCAACAGATCCATTGCTTGGCGCCACTGCAAACCAAGACGGCCATGTGGGTTCGATTTGGGGCTATCTCTGCGACGGATTGCTGGCGACGAAGCGCTGGGACCGTTGCATCATCGCTCCCGTGGCCCAAGGCGCCACCGCCATAGTCGATTGGGCGCCGGGTGGCTCCTCCAGCGGTCTGGTCCGTCTCGCCGTCGAAGGGCTGCGCGCCAACGGGCTTGCTCCGAGGGCAATGCTTTTTGGACAAGGCGAAGCGGACGCCACGATCACTGCCGATCCGGCCGCGTACGAGGCCCATTTCAATGCGATGGCCGCCAATATCCGTACGTTTTCGTCGGCACCAATCCTCGTTGCCGTGGAAACGATATGTTACGTGCGCAACTGGGGCTTGGTCGGTGTCGACGAAAATACCCGCGTCCTGAAATGGATCGGCCAAGAGAAGATCGAGCAAGCGCAGCGAGCCGTGGTGAATCCCGCGCGCGGAATTTTTGCCGGTCCCGACCTTGATTTCATCAACGGGAAAATTGGCCGGTGGGACGGCTGCCATCTGAGCACCTACGGCCTCAAAGCCGCCGCGGCTCAGTGGAAGCATTACGTCCTCGAAGTCTTGGCTCCGTAGCAACCGCGCTTATCGGGCATGATCTTCAGCTCCAATCTGTTCATCTTCGGCTTCATGCCGCTGTTCTTCGCGGCCTACTACGCCGCTTATTGGCTGGCGCCGTGGCCGGCGAAGAACCTTTTGATCCTGCTGGCGAGCCTTGCCTTCTATGAGTTCGGCGCCGGCCCGGTCGTCTTCGTGTTGGTGCTGTCGATCGCCGTCAACTACGCGGCAGCGCTCGCCATCGAGACCAGCGCCGGCCGGCGGCGGCAGCTCGTGTTCTGGCTGGCGGTGGCGGCGAACCTGCTGGCGCTATTCTATTACAAATATTTCAATTTCGCCTGGCAGGTGGCCGACGATTTCGGCGGCGGCGCGCTGGCGCGCGCCGGATACGCCAGTCCCGACGTCGTGCTGCCGATCGGCATTTCGTTCTTCACCTTTCAGGCGCTGTCCTATATCGCCGACGTCTATACCAAACATTGCCCGGCCGAGCGGTCGTTGATCCGCTTCGGCATGTATCACGCGCTGTTTCCGCAGTTGATCGCCGGGCCGATCGTGCGCTACGTGGAAATCCGCAGCGAGATTGCGTCGCGGTCGATCACGCTGCCGCTGATCGTCGAAGGACTGACGCGCTTCGCCATCGGGCTTGCCAAGAAGACCATCATTGCCGATCACGCAGGCCTGATCGCCGATCAGATCTTCGGCGTGAACACGGCGCAGTTGACACCGGCCGTCGCCTGGCTCGGCGCCGTCGCCTACGGCGTCCAGATCCTGTTCGATTTCTCCGGCTACTCCGACATGGCGATCGGCCTCGGCCGGCTGCTCGGCTTCCATTTCCCGGAGAATTTCAACGATCCGTATCTGTCGCAAAGCATGGCGGAGTTCTGGCGGCGCTGGCATATGACGCTGTCGCGCTGGTTCCGCGATTATCTGTACATTCCGCTCGGCGGCAACCGCGAAGGCCCGGTTCGGACCTACGTCAATCTGGTGGTCGTGTTCTTCCTGTGCGGGCTTTGGCACGGCGCCGGCTACACCTTCATCGCCTGGGGTCTGTTCCACGGCGCCTTCCTTGCCGGCGAGCGGCTCGTGTTGCACCGCTTCGCGCTGGCGCCGCGCGGCATCGCCGGCCAACTCTACACCTTGATCGCGGTGACGGCCGGCTGGGTGCTGTTCCGCTGCGGCGATCTCGCGCAGGCCGCAGCTTTCTTCAAGGCCATGGCCTTCGCCGCGCCGGGCGGGTCGGCGACCAGCGCGCTGCAATTCCTGCCGGCCGATCGTGCCTGCTTCCTCGTCATCGGCATCGTGCTTGCCGTCGTGCCGATGCGCAACCGCTTGAGCCTGCCGGCTTCGAGCGCGGCCGGCCTCGTCGTCCAGCGCGCGCTGACGCTTGCGCTGTTCATCTACGCCGCGGCCATGTTGTCGGAGGGTACCTTCAATCCATTCATCTATTTCAGGTTCTGAGCATGCGAGCCCGGATCGACAGCATTTTCGCCGGGCTGTTTATGGCGCTGTTGGCGGCGCCGTTGCTGCAGATGGTCACGCACCTGGTGCGCGAGCCGCTGGTCGAGGAGCGCCGCGAGCCGCAGCCGATCGCGGCGCTGTGGCCTCGGCTCGCCGCCATGGATCCGTCGCTGCCGAGCGACGTCAATCGCTGGTTCGACGATCGGTACGGCTTTCGCAGCGTGCTGATCCGCTTGCACAACGAGGTCGACTATCAGCTATTCGACGTCTCCGACAAGGTGTTAATCGGCCGCAAAGGCTGGCTGTTCGAGAAGGACTTCGTCGACGATGTGGTCGCCGACGCGCACAAGGCGGAACTCGAGGGCCAGGTCGTCGACGCACTGCGCGGGCTGCGCGATTGCCTGGCCCGGCGTGGCATAAAACTCGTCTTCGTGCTCAATGCGACCAAGAGCTCGGTCTATCCGCAATTCCTGCCGGCAAAGTTGCCGCTCGATCCGCCGCCGCGGCTGTCGCGGCGGCTTGCCGCGGTGCTCGGCAGCGAGCCGGGAATCACTTTCATCGACGGCGAGCGGATCCTTCGCCGGCATGACAGCGAGGACCTGTTCTACCGGACCGACCTGCACATGAATCTGAAGGCGTCGGCCTACGTCTATCGTGAGATGGTGGCCCGGATCGCCCGTCTCGTCGGTCGCCCGGCGCCGCCGCTGGCTCCGGAATCGTGGCGCGCCATCACCTGGCATGGCGGTTCCGAAGCGCGGTTCCTCGCCAAGCTGCTTCCGGTCGCGAATACCAGCTACACGACGCCGCGCGCCGCGCTCGCTCGCAAGAGCGACGATGCGGGCACCTACGAGCCGAATGTCGGCAGCGCCGGGATTGCCAATCCGCCGGGCTTGCCGCTATTCGACCTCGTGTTCAAGAACAAGCGCCCGGCCGACACGTTGTTGCCGCCGCTGATGCTGTTCGGGACCTCGTTCGCCGACGGCTTTTTCGATTTGACCTACAACGACGCCTTCGCCGCCGTCTACCAGACGCGCAGCAACGTACCGGAGCGCATCGGGCCGCTGCTGCGCCAGTTGCCGGGCGACGTGCAGGTCTTCGTCATGGAATTCCCCGAGCCCTACGTGTCGTTCATTTCGCGCATTGGCGATCTGCGCGCCTGTGACATACCTAAGGCGCAGTAATCCGTCATTGCGAGTGAAGCGAAGCAATCCGGCGCGGAAACTCCGCTCTGAATTGCGCCATCGCCGGCGCTCCTCGCGATGACGGTGCTTCTTTAGGCGCACAACGCGCCGCCTTTCTTGCAACTCAAAAGGTGAACCGATGCGAGCGAAGAGTCTCGCCACGCTGATCTTTTGCGCGGCTTTTGGCGCTGCGCATGCCGAGCCCGCGGTAAAGACGGGCATTGCGTCGTTCTACGGTTACGAATCCGGTCCGCGCACCGCATCGGGCGAGCGGTTCGATCCCAACGCCATGACCGCGGCCCACCGCACCTTGCCGTTCGGAGCGCTGGTGCGCGTCACCTACCAGGGCCGATCGGTGGTCGTGCGCATCAACGACCGCGGCCCGTTCGTGCGCGGCCGCGACATCGATCTGTCCGAGGGCGCCGCGCGCCGCATCGGCCTGCCCGGCGTCGGCGCCGTGACCATCGAGGTGCTCCGTCCGGCCGACGTCTACATCCCGAAGCGCGGCGATTGGGGAGTGTTCTGATGCAAACGAACCCCGTTGTCATCGATATCTATCACGGCGATCCGGTTCTGGATTTTGCCAAGGTCAAGGCGTTCGGCATCGTCGGCGTCATCCACAAGGCGAGCCAGGGCGGCGCGGTGGTCGATCAATCCTATGCGAGCCGACGCAAGCTCGCACTTGCCGCCGGTCTGAAATGGGGCGCCTATCATTTCTTCGATTTCACCGCTTCGCCGCAGGCGCAAGCCGGGCATTTTCTCTCGGTCGCCGACGCCGACCGCGACACGCTGGTGGCGCTCGACTGGGAGAACGTCGGTTCGCGCGAGCCGAGCGCGGCGTTGGCGAAGGCGTTTCTCGAAGCAATCGAAGCAAAGCTCGGCCGCAAGGCGGTGATCTATTCCGGCAACGTCGCCAAGGAGCAGATCGCCGGCCGCGACGCCTATTTCGGCGCTCACAGGCTTTGGCTCTGCCAATACGGCGCGGTCGCGAAGGCGCAGGCGAGCTGGTCGGCGCCGTGGCTGTGGCAGAACAACGGCGACAGCTTTGGCCCGGGTCCGCACGCGATCCCCGGCATCGCCGGCCTCTGCGACAACAACACCATCGTGCCGCCGATGACGGTCGAGCGGCTGCTCGCCGAATGGGCGACGTGAGCGAGGACCATCACGGCAACCGCAAAGGACTATCAGATCG
>JASHQO010000228.1 GCA_030039105.1 Xanthobacteraceae bacterium | reverse complement strand
TCTGGTTGCGCCGGACATCCTCGATTTTGCCCGCCGCGAGGCGAAGAAAATGCTGGTCGGCAAGACCGGCCACGCCCCCTCGTGCAAGCAGGACGACATCAACGCGCTGATGATTTCGCTCGCCAAGGCCGGCCGCCGCGTGGTGCGGCTCAAAGGCGGCGACCCGATGATCTTCGGCCGCGCCGACGAGGAGATTGCGGCCTGCCGCACCGCCGGCATTACGATCGAAGTCGTGCCCGGCATCACTACGGCGCAGGGCGCAGCGAGCCGGCTCCTGGTGTCGCTCACCCGCCGCGGCAAAGCCCGCCGCGTGCAATATCTCACCGGCCACGGCCGTGACGGCAAATTGCCCGCCGACATCGATTGGGCAAGCGTCGCCGATCCGGCGGTGACCACCATCGTCTATATGCCGACCAGGACGCTGCCTGCGCTCGTCGCCAATGCAGTGCAGGCCGGGCTCGATCCGGCGACGCCGGCCGTTGCGGTCGAGCGCGCGACCCGGGCCGACCAGCGGGTGGTCGCCGCAACCATCGCCGATCTTCCGGCGCGGCTCGCCGCAGAGCCGCCCACCGGTCCAGTCGTCGTGATGATCGGACGTGCATTGGCGGAATACGTCGCGGCCCAAAACGCCGGCGCCGTGCCAGCCGCTTTGGCCGCGGCGCGAGGGGTGTGATAGCGTCGCGGCATCCACGATAGGAATGCCGCAATGCTCGACCAAGCCGACGAAGCGCGCGCGCGAACCACCCGCGCCGGCCCGCGCCTGGATTTCCAGGCCCACCTCGCCGATCTCGAAGCCGCCGGCCTGGTCGAGCGCATTGATGCGCCGATCAATAAGGACACCGAGCTTCATCCTCTCGTGCGCTGGCAATTCGTCGGCGGCGTGCCGGAGGACAAACGCCGCGCCTTCGTTTTCACCAATGTCACCGACGCCAAGGGCCGCAAATACGACATGCCGGTCGTGGTCGGCGCGCTATCGGCGTCGCCCGAAATTTACGCCATCGGCATGGGCCGCAAGGTCGAGGAGATCGGCGACGCCTGGATGCACGCGATCAATCATCCGATCGCGCCGGTCGTCGTCACGTCGGCGCCGTGCCAGGAGGTCGTCATCGCCGGCGACGCTCTCAAGGCGCCCGGCGGCTTGAATGCGCTGCCGGTGCCGGTGTCGACGCCCGGCTTCGATTCCGCACCGTATCTGACGGCGACCTTGTGCGTGACCCGCGATCCCGACAGCGGCGTGCAGAACATGGGCACCTATCGCGCCGCGCTGAAGGCCGCCGACCGGCTCGCGGTGCGCATGGTGGCGCGCGAGGCGACGGGCGCCGGCGGTTTCCGGCACTGGCTCAAATACCGCGATCGCGGCGAGAAGATGTCGATCGCCATCGTCATCGGCGCCGCGCCGGTGGTGGCGTTCACTGGGCCGCAAAAGCTTGCCATCGATCTCGACGAGATCGGCGTCGCCGGTGCGCTGGCCGGCGAGCCGATCCGCACCGTCAAATGCAAGACCATCGACCTCACTGTGCCGGCCGCCGCCGAGGTCGTCATCGAGGGACTGATCGATTGCCAAAAGCTCGAGCCCGAGGCGCCGTTCGGCGAGAGCAACGGCTACGTCGCGCTCGAGGCTTTCAACATGCCGATGCAGGTCACGGCGATCACGCGCAAGAGGAAGCCCGTATTCTGCTCGATCATCAGCCAGGTGACGCCGAGCGAGTCGAGCGTGATCAAGAAGGTCGCCTACGAGCCGCTGTTTCTTGCTCACCTGCGCGACAACCTTGCGATCAAAGGCGTCACCCGCGTCGCCATGCACGAGCGGCTGACCAACTTGCGGCCGGTGATTTTCGTGCAGCTCAAGGCCGAGACGCCGCGCACCGAAGTGTGGCGGGCGCTGCACGGCGCCGCGACCTTGATGTCGAATTGCGGCAAGATCGTCGTGGCGGTGTCCGATGACATCGACCCGCACAGCGTCGACGCGGTGCTGTGGTCGTTGGCCTACCGATCCAATCCGGTCGAGGACGTGCAGCTCGTGCCCTATCGCGGCGGCGTGCAGGGCGCGCAATACGGCCCGGAGCAATCGGATTCCAGCATGCTGATCGACGCCACGCGCAAGCGGCCGATGGCGCCGCTGGCGCTGCCGACCCGCGAGCACATGGAGCACGCGCGCGAACTGTGGGAGCGGCTCGACCTGCACCCTCTCACCGTGACCTCGCCGTGGCATGGCTATCATCTCGGCGACTGGACCGAAACCTGGGAGACATTCGCCAAGCGCGCCGCGGCCGGCGATTGGGAACAGTCCGGGCTCGAAACGCTCCAGCGCCAGCGCAGCGACGTTGCGATGCCGGAGACCTCGGCGCGCGCCGTCGAAAAACCGGCCGAGGCGCAATAGCTATGGCCCGCGTTCCCTATTTCGATCGCCCGGACCTCGCGCCGGAGCATCAGGACCTGCTCGACCGCCCGATCAACCTGTTCCGCGCGCTGGTGAACAGCCCGGGCGCGGCGCGCGGCTGGAGTTCGGTCGGCCACTACATCCGCCATGGCTCGAAACTCGATCCGCGGCTGCGCGAGCTGGCCATCCTTCAGGTCGGCTATCTCACGCGATCGCCCTACGAGTATTCCCACCACGTCAAGATCGGCCACGATTTCGGCGTCAGCGACGACGACATCCGCGGCATCGCCGCCGAGACCGAAGGCCGCGCCAGCGCGCTCGAGCCGCTGGCCAAGGCGGTCTTGAAGGCGGCGCGCCAGATGACGACGGAGCTCGCCATCTCGGACTCGACCTTCGCCCAATTGCGCCAAAGCCTCGATAACGAGCGGCTCACCGACCTGGTCCTGACCATCGCCTTTTATTGCGCCGTGGTGCGCGTGCTGGCGACGCTGCAGATCGATGTGGAGGGCGATTATCTGCCCTACTTGAAGCAGTTTCCGCTGCCGCCCTCCCCCGCACCGACCGGCGGATAGCGGAAATTTTCGAGCCACAGAACGGTTGCGCAAGCAGGCCCGCGCCGCCTATCTATGCCGCATATGGACACCGCAACAACACCAGCCACCGCCGCCGGGCCGAGCGCCGTGCACGGCCTGATCGAGGCTCACCTGAGCAGGATCGAGGACGTCGCCCGCGACACCAAGCTCTATACCTTCGAGCGCGTCGAGGGTGGCAAGCTGCCGGGCTATAAGCCCGGCGCCCATATCGACCTGCATCTGCCGAACGGCATGCTGCGGCAGTTCTCGCTGACGGCGCCGGCTTCCGATCCGGAAAGCTACACGGTCGGGGTCAAGCTCGACGAGAACAGCCGCGGCGGCTCGCGTTACATCATCGAGCAGATGAAAGTCGGCGACCGCATCAAGATCAGCGCGCCGCGCAACAATTTTCCGCTGGTGGAAAACGCCGAGCACGTCGTGCTGATCGCCGGCGGCATCGGCATCACGCCGATCTGGTGCAT
>JASHQO010000227.1 GCA_030039105.1 Xanthobacteraceae bacterium | reverse complement strand
GCGCGCGGCGATTTCGGCCGCGGGCGTCGGACGGCGCCGG
The DNA here is from genome assembly GCA_030039105.1 of Xanthobacteraceae bacterium. Classification (GTDB taxonomy): domain Bacteria; phylum Pseudomonadota; class Alphaproteobacteria; order Rhizobiales; family Xanthobacteraceae; genus BOG-931. Next base: position 8,893 of record JASHQO010000227.1, on the reverse strand, counting down.
GCTTGCGCGCCGGCTTGGCCGCTCGGTGTTTCACTGCCAGGAGAGCCCCCCTCAAGCGAATCGCCCGGCGAAGATAGCCCGCGTTCGGCGGCGGAGCAGCGCCCTTGGCAGGCCCTCCGGCCGGCTTGGTGGATGGGCGACGGGCATGCGACGGATTGTCGCATATCGGCATTACGTCGATCAGCGCGCCTGCAAGAAGCCCAACGGCTCGATCCGCGCGTCGTCGAACACGGCCGCCGTCAGCGGGCCGCCGTAGACAGCGGCGGTATCGAGATTGAGGCGATTACCGCGAAGCTCAGGCAGGCCGTTTTCCAGCGGCGTGTGGCCGTGCACGATCAGCCGGCCGTAATCGCGGCGATCGGAGAGAAACGGCTCCCTGATCCACAGCAGATCGTTGGGATTTTGGGCGTCGAGCGGCACGCCGGGTTTGACGCCGGCATGGACGAAGAGGCGCCGGCCGTCGTCGTAGCTCAGGCGCAGCGCCCGCAGCCAATCGATGTGATCGGGCAAGATCTGGTCCGGCTGGACCGCGCCATAGCTGTCGAGGGTCGCGGCGCCGCCCTGCCCCAGCCACGATCCGGCCGGGCTCGTGCCGTCGATGACCGAGAGCGCCATGTCCTCGTGATTGCCCATGAGGGTAATGACGTCGTCGCCGTGCCGCGACCGCAGCGCCAGCAAACAATCGATCACGCCGCACGACTCCGGGCCACGGTCGATATAGTCGCCGAGGAATACCAGCTTCGTCGGCCGGCCCGCGGCGTGCTCCCGGCAGCGCGTCAACAGGCGACGCAGCTTGTCCAGCAAGCCGTGAATGTCGCCGATCGCATAGGTCAGAGTCATCGCCGTGCCGGACCGCTAAGCGCGTTCCAATGATGGCGATATTCGGGCGCGTCCGTTCAGTCCGTGTTCAACCGGACCGTGGGAACTTTGGCCGGCTGGGGGCGATTGGGGTTCTGGAGCAGAATCCACGCTGGTCGAGGTGATGATATGAAAAAGATACTTACGGCCCTTGTCGCGGCAGCGGCTATCGCCGCAGCGGCGGTGCCGACATCGAACACTGCACAGGCCGCTTGGCACGGCGGCGGCTGGGGCTGGGGTCCGGGACCGTTCCTGGGCGGGCTCGCGGCCGGCGCCATTGTCGGCGGTGCGTTGGCGGCCCCGTATTATTACCCCTACCCTTACGGCTATTATGCACCGCCGCCGTATCCTTATTACCGCGCGCCGTGCGCGTGGCAGCGGGTGTGGAACGGCTACGCCTGGGTCCGCGCCTGCATGTGATGCACGAACGAGATATCTTGTGATTGCGGTCACAGCCGCGGCGGTCCGTGTGCTGTAGGTTTTGGTTACGCTCTTGATGGCAGACTGCGATTCGGCGCCGAACAGGCACCAAATTTCCGCCAAAGAGTGTCGCCACACTTGTTTTCCGAGGGCGCGAAACAGGTGCCGCAAACTCAGGGGTTGCACGGGGGCCCCTGCTGACACCATGCCGGATCGGCACCCGTCCGATCGCTGAGGAGACTTTAATGCACAAACCGCTCATCGGGCTCGTTGCCGTAGCCGGCATCGGGCTTGCTTCATTGGCCGCACCGGCTCCGGCGAATGCCGGCTGCTTCGGCTGTGCCGTCGGCGCCGGCGTCATCGGCGGCGTCGCCGCGGGCGCGATCATCGGCAGCGCCATCGCCAACAGTCCGCCGCCGCCGCCGCCGGGCTACTATCCACCGCCCCCGCCGCCGCCGCCCGGTTATGGCCCCGGCTACGCCCAACTCGCGCCCGGCTGCTACTGGGGCAAGCGCCAGGTTTGGGTCGAGGGCGTCGGCTATCGCTGGCGGACCGTTCAGATCTGTCCGTAAGCCTACGGCGCACCGTCGTGTGCAAGGGTTGATTCCGGCCGGCTTGCAAAAGCCGGCCGGTTTGCTTTTTTGCGCTTAAGCTTTTTGTGGCCAAATCCGTCCGGGCCGACGAGCCGCCAGACTTTTGCTTGCGCACGATCTTTTCCGAAAACCGGTTTCCACTTTTCGGGATCATGCTTTAGAGACCCAAAGCGCGATCATGCACTCCGTATCCGCCGATCAGCAGGAGACAGGCGATGTCGAGCAACCCGCCGGCGCGTGGCGGCGCTTCGGCGACAAAGCGCGATATATCCTCGGACAGGTGTTGCGGCTCGCGCTGCTTGCCGCCGCCGACGCTATCGCCCGGATGCAGGCGAGGACGCGTACGGCGGCGGGCCGCCGTGCCATGATCGTGCTGACATGGCTCGGCATCGGCGCGCTCTGCATCTATATCGGCGCGGCGGCGGTGCTTTATTTCACCCAGCGCTCGTTGATGTACTTTCCGGAGACGGCGCACACGACGCCCGCGGCGGCCGGCCTGCCGGACATCGCAGAGGTCACGCTCACCGCCGACGACGGCGAACGTCTCATTGCCTGGCATGCGCCGCCGCGCGACGGCAAGCCGGTGATCGTCTATCTGCACGGCAATGGCGGCGCGTTGCGCTATCGCGCCGAGCGCTTCCAGCGCCTGACCGGCGACGGCCTCGGCCTCGTCGCGGTGGAATATCGCGGCTATGGCGGCTCGACCGGCAGCCCGAGCGAACGCGGCCTGATCGCCGACGGCGAGGCGGCGTACGCCTTCGCGGCGGCGCGCTACCCGGCGTCGCAGATCGTATTGTGGGGCGAGTCGCTCGGCACCGGCATCGCAGTCGCGCTCGCCGCCGAAAAGCCGGTCGGCCGGGTCATTCTGGAAGCGCCGTTCACCTCCGCCGCCGCAGTTGCCGCGCAACGATATTGGTTCATGCCGGTGCGGCTGTTGATGAGCGACCAGTTCCGCTCCGACGCCCTGATCGGCAAGGTCACGGCGCCGCTTCTGATCCTGCACGGCGTCAAGGACGAGACCGTGCCCTACGCCATGGGCCAGCGCATGTTCGCGCTCGCCAACAAGCCGAAGCACATCGTCCGCTTCCTCGACGGCGGCCACGACGATCTCGATAAGAACGGCGCGCTGCTCGCGGTGGGCCGGTTCCTGGCCGGGGATTTGGATCCGTAGCCGTCACTGCGGCACGGTCATCAACTCCAGCACGTGGCCGTTCGGGCGACGGTCATCGCTGACGCTCGCGTCCTTGTAGCCCGGATTGAGCGTCGGCGAAATCCGGGATTGGCGCCGCGGCGCCTTCCCCGGTTTTGCGCCGCGCTCAACCCAGGCTGCGATCAGAAGGTCTGATAGGTCTGCCCGGCGCGGCCGCCGACGCGGGTGAAGCCGGCCTGGGCCGGCTGATATTTGTCATTGATGTTGAGCGCCTTGGCGTAGGAGCCGGCGGCCTTCTCCTTCTGCCCGAGCCGCTCGTAGGCGAGACCGCGGCTGGCCCAGGCCTTGGCGTTGGTCGGATCGGCCTGCACCGCCTGGTCGAGATCGTCCGCCGCCGATTTGTTGTCGCCGGCGGCGAGATAGCTCAAGCCGCGGGCGACGAACAAATCGGTCTTTTGCGACGCCAATCCGAGCGCGGTGGTGAAATCGTCGATGGCAAATTGCTGCTGATGCTGGCTTTGATAGAGCAGGCCGCGGCTGTAATAGGCTTCCGCATTGTCGGGCTTGAGCGCGATCGCCTTGTTGAGATCGGTCAGGGCCTGGGCACCGTGGCCTTGCGCGCTGTGCACCGTGCCGCGGCCGACATAGGCGGCCGCGTAGTTGGGGTCGATCGACAGCGCCTTGTCGTAGTCGGCGGCGGCCAGATCGAGCTTGCCGGTCTTGCGGTAAATCAGGCCGCGATTGGCGTAGGCTTGCGCGTAATTGGGATCGAGGCTGATCGCCTTGTTGAAGTCGGCAAGCGCCTGATCGTTGCGGCCGGCTTCGCCGAACACGGAACCGCGCATGTTGTAGGCCTGCGGATCGTCCGGGTGCTTGGCGATGACCTCGCCGAGCGAGGTCAGGTTCGGCTGCGCGGTGGCGTAGGCCGGATCGTTGTTCTCGGCGGCCGGCGGATTGCCGAGGGTCGAGCAACCGGCGAGCGCCGCGGCGGCAAGCGCCGTGGCGATGGTCAGGACCCTGAGCGCAGTGCGCCTATCGCCGCCGATCCCTGTCATCCGGTTGCTCTTGGGATGCACGCCAAAAGGATATCACCGGGCGACGCCAAAAAAAGCAGCGGGGGCCGCAAGGGCCCCCGCGCCGTCGCAAAAACTCGATCAATTTCAGCCGAACCGGGGCGCCCGCGGCGGTCCGCCGGCCTTGCCGGCGCCGCCCGGGCCGGTCGGCTTCGGCTTCATCGGCAGGAGACCCTCGCGCTGCAAGCGCTTGCGCGCCAGCTTGCGGGCCCGGCGGATCGCCTCGGCCTTTTCCCTTGCCTTCTTTTCCGACGGTTTTTCGTAGTGGCCGCGGAGCTTCATCTCGCGGAAAATGCCCTCGCGCTGCATCTTTTTCTTCAGCGCCTTGAGGGCCTGGTCGACATTGTTGTCACGGACGAGAACCTGCACGCTTGCTCCTCTTGCAGTTCGGTTCGCATGATTGCATGGCGGCATGGACGCCTGGCGCCTGCGCCACCTTGCCGCGGCGTCTAGCAGAACGGCGCCGGAAAGTCCACAACTCCGGGCCGCGGCGGCGGAGCACCCCGGCCTTCATCGCGGAACGCGCGAGCGATACGCCTCCGCACCCGGCCGCTTCCGGCGCCGCGACAACGTCCCGAGGCTGCGGTGCAGGAGCGTCAGCCAGGTCGGCGGCGCACCGTCGCCGACGTCGGACGGACAGACGAACGGCAAACTATGCTGCTTGCGCAGCGCCACCCGGATGCTGCAATCGATCACGCTGTCGCCGCCGTAAGGATTCATCTTTCGTAAATAATCCGGAATCTTGGCCGGTCCCCAGGCGGTGAAGCGGATATACAGCGCCTCGTAGCCGTTGAAATTGGCCAGCATGTTGAAGAATTTCGGCTGGTACACGACCAACCCGTGATCGATCATGCCGCCGGCCGGCAGCTCGTGATACATGATGCCGCCCACGCAGGTCAGATGGTGGATGATGCGAAATGCGTTCATCTGGTTGGCGACGTGCTCGGTAGTGCCGGTGTTCACGATCAGATCGAACGCGCCGCGCAGCCTGCGCGGAACCTTGCCGCGATTGAGGTCGATGTGAATGGCGTCGCCTTCGACGTCGATGGCGCTGCGCTGAAATCCGAGCGCCGACCAGAACGGCGCCGATGACGGCGCCGCCGCGGTGAAATTCGCTTCGCCGACCGGCGTCATCGCCGGCGGCTTGCTGCAGCCGAACAGCCGGTAAGCGTCGGCGAGTTGCGGCGCCAGCATCAGCGAATCGGAAATCTGCTGCGCGCCGATTTCCATGACGCGCGTTGCGCCGTCGAGCGCGCCGGTCTCCTTGAGCTCGATCAGATCGGTGAGGAAGACGTTGCCGAGACCCATCCAAGCAATCCTGCCACGGCGCTTCGGCAGCTCAGTCGGCGAACACGCGCGTCACATGGCCCATCTTGCGGCCGGGACGCACCGCGGTCTTGCCGTAAAGATGCACCGCCGCGCCGGGAACGGCGAGCCAGTCGCGATAATCCTCGACCTCGCTGCCGATCAGGTTCGTCATCTCGACGCGGCGGCCGAGGCGGACCGGTTTTCCGAGCGGCCAGCCGGCGACTGCGCGGATATGCTGCTCGAATTGCGATACCGAGGCGCCGTCGATGGTCCAATGCCCGGAATTGTGCACGCGGGGCGCAATCTCGTTGACGAGCAGCGCGCCGCCCTCGCGCAGCACGAACATCTCCACCGCAAGCACGCCGATATAATCGAACGTCTGCGCGATCGTGGTCGCGATGCGGCGCGCCCGATCGGCGGTGGCTTCGGGAATTCCCGCCGGCACCCGCGAGATTTTCAGAATATGATCGCGATGCTCGTTCTCGGTGACGTCGAAGCATGCGACGCTGCCGTCGCGCCCGCGCGCGGCGACCACGGAGACTTCGCGCTCGAACGGCACATAGGCTTCGAGGATGCAGGGCTGGCCGCCGACCTCGCGCCACGCCGCCGCCGGATCGGTGCCGTTGTTGATCGTGGCGTGGCCCTTGCCGTCATAGCCGAAGCGGCGCGTTTTCAGGATCGCGGGCTTGCCGAGCCGCGCCAGCGCCGGCGCCAACGCCTCGGGCGCGCCGACGTCGGCAAAGGCCGCGGTGCCGATGCCGAGCCCGGTGACGAAGGTTTTTTCCTTCAGGCGATCCTGGGTCGTCGCCAGGATCTGCGGATCGGGCAAGACCGGGACGCGCGCCGCCAGAAACGTCGCGGTCTCCGCCGGCACGTTCTCGAATTCGTAGGTGACGACGTCGACGTCCTGGGCGAAGCGGTCGAGCGCCTCGGCATCGGTATAGTCGGCGGCGGTGACGCGATGCACCACGTCGAAGGCCGGCGCATCCGGCGACGGCGCCAGGACGTGACACTTGAAGCCGAGCCGGGCCGCAGCCAGCGCCAGCATGCGGCCGAGCTGGCCGCCGCCGAGAATCCCGATCGTGGCTTCGGGCTTCAGAACCGGCGCCGCTTCGCTCACGCGCCGTCCTTCGGTTGCTCGGCGACGGCGGCAGTCTGGCGCTGCCGCCAGGCTTCGAGGCGGTTGCCGAGCGTCGGATCGCTCAGCGCCAGGACGCTCGCCGCCAGGAGCGCCGCATTGACGGCGCCGGCCTGCCCGATCGCCAACGTGCCGACCGGGACGCCGGGCGGCATCTGCACGATCGAATAAAGCGAGTCCTGACCCGACAGCGCCTTCGACTCCACCGGCACGCCGAACACCGGCAAGCTGGTCAGCGCCGCGGTCATGCCGGGCAGATGGGCGGCGCCGCCGGCGCCGGCGATGATGACCTTGAAGCCCGCGGCCTTGGCCGCTTTGGCGAACGCGTAGAGCCGCTCCGGGGTGCGGTGCGCCGAGACGATCCGCGCCTCGTAGGGCACGCCCAAGGCATCGAGCGTGTCGGCAGCATGCTTCATGGTCTGCCAGTCGGACTGGCTGCCCATGATAATGGCTACGGATTTCGCTCCCGGCGGCGCCACCAGAAATCCCCTGCGCGAAGGAAGCGCCGGATTATAGACTCACGCGTTGGAACAGCAAGGCGGCTATGCTTAACGAATGGGTGTTTTGGAGCGTTAACCCATGGAAATGAGCCAGTTTCACTATTTGCCGATGACGCCAGGCTTCTTTTCCATCCTGGTCGCCATCTTCGCAATTCTGTTCCTGCTGCTGCAGCTCGGCGCGCTGCGCTATGCCTATCTGAGCCTCGGCGTCGGCCCCGGCACGGCCATGTGGCTCTTGGTCGGCTCGCTGATCGGCAGCTATTTCAATGTCCCGATCGCGGTGCTTCCCGGCAAGGAGGTGATGTCGAACCGCGTGGTCGACTTCTTCGGCATGCAGTACACCGTGCCGGTGGTGCAGAATTGGCCGGGCACGGTGATTGCAGTCAATATCGGCGGCGCCGTCATTCCGACGCTGATGTCGATCTATCTCCTCATCAAGCACGAGCTGTGGGCCAAGGGCCTGATCGCGACCGCGATCGTCGCGCTGGTGATCCACTGGATGGCATCGCCGGTCGCCGGCGTCGGCATCGCCGTGCCGGTGTTCATGCCGGCGGTGATCACCGCCATCGTCGCGGTGGTGCTGTCGCGCCCGCAGGCGGCGTCGCTGGCCTATATCGGCGGCGGGCTCGGCACCCTGATCGGCGCCGATATCACCAATCTCGATAAGGTGCGCGGGCTCGGCGCGCCGGTCGCCTCGATCGGCGGCGCCGGCACGTTCGACGGCATTTTCCTCACCGGCATCCTCGCCGTGCTGCTGGCGAGCCTTTATGCTCGGCCGCGGGAAGCGTGAGACGGAGGCAGCACGATGTCGGAGCAGGCGAGCAGGCAACAAGGCGCAGGCCGCGATCCGCGCGCGATCGAGGACTATCACGCGCATATCTACTACGATCCGGCGACGACGCGTGGCAAAGCGGAACGCCTGCGCCAGCGCGTCGGGGCGCAATTCCCGCAAGCCAGGCTCGGACGCTGGCACGACGAACTGGTCGGGCCGCATCCGCAATCAATGTTTCAGATCGCGTTCCCGACGGCGATGCTGGCCGACTTCGTGCCGTGGCTGATGCTCAATCGCGACGGCCTGACTATTCTGCTGCATCCCGAGACCGGCGACGACTATACGGACCACTCGGCGCACGCCGCCTGGTTCGGCGCGGTGCTGCCGCTCCGCCTCGATGTGTTCGACAAGGGCAAATAGCCGCACATTGTCCGGCCGCCGAACGCTCGTCACAATTGCGCCGGCCCGGCGCGGTTCAAGGTGGCGGCGCCGGCACGATCCGGAAAAAGCCTGTCCTCGGACTTCGATCCGAGGATGGAAGCCGGTTTTCCGAAACGATCGTGCTTCGCTAAAATTTCGGAGCAAAATCGCCTGAAGCGATTTCGCTCCGAAGGGGGACGACGCGACGATGTCGGCACGCACGATATTGGCTGCCTGCGCTTTCGCGCTGCTGTCGGTCGCGCCGGCGCAAGCAGAGGCACAGCACTGCACGAGCGGCACCTGGTGCGGGCCGGGCCGCGGCTGCTGCAAGCCGGGGCTGGCCTGCGCGCCGAACGGCGGCTGCATGAAGCCCGGCTATCTCGATTGCGGCGCCGGCCGCGGGCTGTGTCCGCCGCACTATCACTGCGCGCCGGTCAAGGGTTGCGATCCGGACAAAAGCAGCTAGAGCGACTGTCTTAGTAGTCAAGCGGTTTTTGGCTGCCATGGGCGTTTGTCTCGCAGGATGGCGTTGAGGATAGTGAGGAGCTTTCGGGCGACGGCAATGAGGGCAACGAGCTTGGGTTTACCGGCGGCAAGAAGCTTGCCGTAGAATGCCTTGAGGACGGGGTTGTGATGACTTGCAACCCAGGCCGCCATGAAC
>JASHQO010000226.1 GCA_030039105.1 Xanthobacteraceae bacterium | reverse complement strand
ACCAGAAGATCGCGCAGGCTCTGCGGCCAAGTGCGGTCGAGCAGGGCGCCGCCGTTGGCGAGCTTGTGCAGCGGAAAATAGGCGCCGACGACGGCCGGCCACAGCGCCGGGCAGGACTTGCCCGCGGCCAGCGCCCGATCGAGCGCCTGCCGCAATTGCTGCGCCTGTTCGGCTTCGCCATCGGTCAGCGCATAGACGTATTGGTTGACGAAGCACTGCCGGGCGAGCGCGCAGCACAAGCCGAGTAGCGGCTCGTCCGGCGGCTCGTCGGTTGTGGCCCGCGCCAGCAACGCATGGCGCATGCCGGTGAAGACCCGCTCGAGATCGACGTCCGCCAGCAGATCGTGCTCGAGCAACGCGCACAGCAATTCGTCACGCGCCAGCGCGCCGGCGCCCGACGGGCCGAGCAGATCGCCGGCCGGCAGACGCGCCGGCCATGCCGCGTGGGCGCGCGCGATCAGATCGGCGACGGCCCGGTTGAGCCGGACCGCGCTGATGCCCGCTTGTCCGAGGTCGCGCGGACGGGCCCAGCCTTCGCGGAGCGCCCGCAGCACCAGCTTGCGCAACGCCGGATTCTCCGTGGTGAAGCGGACCTGCCGCACGGAGTGGACGAACAGCAGCCTGGTGTCGTCGGTTTCGTTGAGCTCGAGCGCGCCGGCCGCGGCTCGAACCGCAAGGCCAAGTTCGCCTACCGCCGCAAGGGCCTTGCTCAGGCCCTCGTTGACGCCAGGCATGCCGGGCCGCAGCGTCAGCGCCCGCTCGAAATGAAAGATCGCTTCGCCGGCACGGCCCTGCGCGGCAAGCGCGGCAGCCAACGCGGCATGCGCTTCAGCGTGGGTGGGATTCTGCGCCACCGCCTGTTTGTAGTGGCCGATCGCTTCATCGAGCCTGTTCTGCTGCGCCAGGACGTTGCCGAGATTGAACCGCGCCGCGGCGGCATTCGGGCCAAGCGCGATAACGCGCTCATAGCAGGCGACCGCGTCGGTAACGCGGCCTTGCTCGCGGTGCACGTTGCCGAGATTGAGATGCGCGAGCGTGTAGTCGGGACGCAGCGCAATGGCGCGCTGCAGATGCGCCACCGCTTCGTCGCCGCGGTTGAGCGTTCGCGCTGCGAGCGCCAGATTGTAGTGATAGTCGGCAACCCGATCGTTGACCGCGACGGCCTTGCCGATCAGCTCGATACCCGCCGCCGCGTCGCCGCGCTGCAAGGCGATGACGCCGAGATTGTGCAGGCTGTCGGCGTGGCCCGGCGCCAGTTCGAGGATTTTGCGATAGCGGCGTTCCGCCTCGGCGACGTTGCCGGTCTGATGGTGCGCCAACGCCTCGTTGAACAGGGCCGCCACCGCGCCGTTCTGCGGCGCGGCGCCAAACGGGGCCCTGCCGCCGGAACGCCGCGCGGCTCGCCGTTGTTGCCGGTTCATGGCGCCTGTCAATGGCTCAATGGCTACTGCGGCTTTTTGCTAGCGAACCGGCCGGGACGGGTCAACGTCACGGCCGCGATCGCATCAAGGCGTCGAGCTCCGCCGTGACGCGCGCCACCACGCTGTCCCAGGCGCCGATGCGCTGCTGCCGGAACAATCGCGCGCTCGGATACCAAGGACAGTCGTCGCGGCCGAGCAGCCAGCGCCAGTCGGCATTGAACGCCAGCATGATCCAGACCGGTTTGCCCATCGCGCCGGCGAGATGGGCAACGCCGGTGTCGACGGTGATGACGAGGTCGAGGAGGTCGATAATGGCCGCGGTATCGGCAAAATCGCCGACGCCGGCGGGAAACGGCAGCACTTGCGGATGTGCGGCGAGCAGCGCCGCATCGCTGTCCCCGATTTCGGGCTGCAGCGCTATCCATTGCGCGTCGGCCGATAGCACCGGCGCGAATGCCGCGAGCCCGATCGAGCGGTTGCGGTCGTTTTTTTGCTTGGCGTTGCCGCTCCATACCACGCCGATCCGCGGCTTGTCCGATGGTGGGACGCGCGCCCGCCATGCCTCGCGCAACTGCGGATCGGCGACAAGGTACGGCGCGCCCGCGGGAATGCTGTCGAGCGTGGTGCCGAATGCGAGCGGCAGGCTCATCAGCGGACAATAATAATCGAACGCCGCCGGCGCGTCGTCGCCGCCGAGGATGGCGATGGCGGAGCTTGATTGCCGGAACAGCCGATAGAGCGGTTTCTGCACCGACATCGTCACCTGCGCGCCGCGCGCTTGCGCCAGCATGGCGTAGCGGCCGAATTGCAGCGTGTCGCCAAAACCCTGTTCCCAAGGGATGAACAGGCTTTTGTTGCGGATGTCCTCGTTGCCGAGCCAAAGCGGCTGCGCGAAACGACGGCTGCCGGCCGCTCCTGGCACTTTGGTGCGCCACTCGTGCAACGGCCAGCCTTGCGCGAAGCGTCCGAGCTGCAGCAGGCTGTAGCTCCGATTGGTGTTGGCCTCGGCAAGGTGAGCGCCGCCGATCGTCCTGACTTGCTCATACGCCGCGATGGCGTCTTCGGGACGGCCGAGCTGCTGCAGCACGATGCCGAGATTGGCGTAGGCCGCGGCGTAATCCGGCCGCAGCGCGATCGCGGCGCGGTAGCCGGCGAGCGCCTCGTCGAGCCGCCACAGATCCTGCAACGCGAGCGCGCGATTGTAGTGCGCTTCGGCGTAGCCCGGTTGCAGCGCGATCGCCTTGTCGCAAGCGTCGATCGCCGCGTCGAAACGCCCGGCGTCCCACAATGCGGCGCCGAGGTTGTTGCAGGCCCGCGCGTTTTGCGGCTGCAGCGCGATCGCCTGGCGGAAACTGTCGAGCGCCTGGTCGAGGCGCTGCAGGTCCTGCAGGATCATGCCGCGGTTGTTGAACGCTTCGGCGTAGTCCGGCTTGTGCGCAATCGCGGTGTCGAAACCGTCGAGTGCTTCGGTGAGCCGACCGAGGCTTGCCAGCACGATGCCGCGGCTGTTGTGCGCTTCGGCATAATCCGGCCGCACCGCGATGGCCGCATCGAAGGCCGCGAGCGCTTCGTCGCGGCGTTGCTGCCTTCTCAGCTCGCCGCCGCGGATGTAATGCGCCTCGGCGCCGTCCGGCGGCGGCCGCGGCGCAGGCCGGTCCGGGCGGTCGTGTGGCATCGTCAAACGGCGCTGTTGGGCGTGGCAACCGGCGCGACCTCTAGCACGCGCGGCGAAGCGTCGGAAGCGGGCGCGCAAAGGCCGAAAATGCGTTCTTGTTCCGCCGCTCATTGGTGAGTAAATAAGCGCCACGTCATCGAGCCTTCCAGCCGGAGAGGTGGCCGAGTGGCTGAAGGCGGCGGTTTGCTAAACCGTTATACGGTCCAAAGCCGTATCAAGGGTTCGAATCCCTTCCTCTCCGCCATTTCAGAGCAGAACCGCGAACGCCGGGCGTAGCCGGCTTTACGCCGGCCGCGGCGGCAGCGTCTGAAGCAGATTGCTTTTCGAGCCTATAATGCGCACCTCGCGGTCTGCGACCTCGACGCGCTGGGCGAGCGCGCGGAGATGGTCGAGGCAGTAGCCGCTGCCGTCGATCCTGATCCGCTCGCGCGCCGTCTTGGCGAACTTCTGGACCATCTGCGGCGTGACGGCTTGTTGGGCTGACGATTGCAGCATTGCGGGCCGCGCGATCGGCGTCGGCTTGCGCCTGGTCGCGGATCGCGTTGAGGCTTGCGACAGGCTCTTTCGGCGCCGGGTCGTCGAGATCGGCGACGCCGGCCTCGATTAGCGTCATAGAGTCGCTTGAGCCGCAGATCGGTCTCGGCGGCGCGCTTGTTCGGCTCGGCGATGCGCTTGCGGCGCCGCTCAGCGCGCTCCCGTCGGCGGTTGAGGACGGACGCCAGCACCTCCTCGAGCTGCTCCGGCTGGAGCAGCCGTTCGGCAATTCGCTCCGCTACAAGGTTGTCCAGCTTCTCCATCGGAATCGAGCGGCCCTTGCAGCCGGTCTCGCCCTGATGACGCGCCTTTATCGAGCAAGTGTAATTGCGATACCGCACCTGGCCGATGCCATGGCGCCCGCCGTCGCGCGTGAAGGTGCGATGCTGGTTGAGATATTGGTCCTCAGGCCACCTGCTTGGTCTTCGACGAGGCCGCCAGTCCGAGAAACACGAGCACGGCCTGATTGAGTCTCAGGATATCCTCGTCGTCCAACCTGCCGACGCGTGCACCAACCTTGGTCTTGGGGACGGTGGTGATCTTATCCACCATCAGGCGGCACGCCGTGCGCAAGCCGTTGCGCTCGTTCGGCTCGATGGGCAGGCGGAACAGGGGCGCTTCGGTTTCGTCAGTGGTGAAGGCGCAGATGGTGGTCGAGTCGGTTGCGTCGAAGCTGTCGTCCTGAACGATGACGACCGGGCGTGGCTTCCCGGCGTAGTCTTTGCCGCCGGCGACGGTCCAGATGTCGCCACGCTTCATTCATCGCCCCAATCCGACACCGCGTCTATGAACGCCTGATCCTCATGGGCATGCGCGCTCGTGGCCACGGCCAATGACTGGCGATGCGCCTCGGATCGGAAGGACGGCGCGCGCACGTCCGGCACCCAAATCTGGATCGGGCGCAGACCCTGCGCGCGCAACCGCTCGCGATGTTGCCGAACCTTCGCGCGGGAAGAAGGCTTAGACTTTGATGCCAGGGCCATGACAATTCTCCGAATGGGTTACATGTAACCTATCATGCGCTGCGGGGTTTGGCTAGCTTCGCTACCTGAGTTCCGCTCTACCCTTTACACACCGCGGATGGCGCTCGACGCGTTGGTATTCATTGAGATTTTGACCGGAAACGCCAGCAGAGCATGCCCGGCGAGAGTGCAAGAATCTCAATCTCTCCAGAGATATCCGATCAGCAGCCAGCCGGCCTTTATCCTTTGCCGACCATTCTTCTGAACCTTCCATCCTTCTGAACCTTCCATCGTGTCGAAGACGGCACCGATGTCGATCCGTGGGAGATCGCCGGTTGATTTCAAAGGGCGTCATCGATGCCGGTCCGCCGCACGCCAACCCCGCACCTCTGTTGATCGGGTGCCGAAAAACTGTCGCGGGATCACGTGTCGTCGGAACGGTCGAAAAGAAAATCTTCGCTTCCGCTTCGTGACTTTGCCGACTTCGACGTTCCTACGCTGAACCCATTTGCCACAACAGCCAGCTAGCAAATCAGGTTCTGGCAAGGCATGCGCCAAGACGCGATTGATGCGGTCGACGTCGAACGCGAGGCGGAGCGTCCGGCAAGGTGCCGCCGTTTGTTTGTCCGACTGCCGGTTCGCGACGATTACCAATCCGGTATGCATCGAAAGATAATTTTGATTCGCGCTTTCGATCGTCGCCGGTGCGAAACTAAGGACTCGCGAGGCAGAGCGGCCCGCCAGCGTTCGCGGCTTGCGCGATGTGCCCGATAGAGCGTGCTTGATGGGACGCGCTGGTCACCTTTTTGGCCATTGGCGGCCGCGATGACGAGTCAAGCCTATAAGTCCAGCGTCTTTCCGCAATTCGGCGGCTTTTTCCGGCGATTTCGGCCGGGCTTCAATTGCCGCTGACAAAGCCCTTCTTCAAGCCATTGTTTTCATTAATGAAAATTTACCGGTCGAATGCCGGCTCGACAGCTTCGTTGCCCAGTTTGTTGGGATCAATTGCGTGATTTTTACGCAACACCTTTCCGAAAACGGCACTAGGGGCCTGTGATTCAGGCTGTTCTTCATTGCGTGTCGGAACTCATTGGCTAAGGTGACGGTACGACGGAGGGGGGAACCCCAAGTCGACTCAACTGCGGTTCGGGGGACTGAACAGCGGGTGGGGAAAGGGGACTGAAGGGGACCTTCCAGGGGGTGCGGAACACCCGGCGGAGACGGAACCCTCCCACGGCAAACCAATCGGAGGTTCAAAATGAAGATGGTGAAAAGCCTCCTCCTCGGGTCCGCGGCCGGTTTGGTTGCGGTTACTGCGGGCCAGGCTGCTGATCTTCCCGTCAAGGCCAAGCCGGTCGAGTACGTGAAGATTTGTAGCCTGTACGGGGCAGGATTCTACTACATGCCCGGCACCGACCTGTGCATCAAGGTCGGCGGCTGGGTCCGCGCTGAAGCGGTGTGGGGTGGCAACGGCAGCGTGACGTGGGGCCCGTTCAACGGCAACGCGAACAACCGCACCACCAGCAACTACGCGATGCGAGCCCGCGGCTACATCACCGCCGACGTTCGCAACCAGACCGAATACGGCACGGTCCGCGGCTATATCGCGGTCGGCCTCAACACCAACGACGTCGGTCTGCAGGTCGCCGGATTGGCCTTCAGCTCCAACCGCGCCTTCGTGCAATGGGCGGGCATGACCGCCGGTCTGTCGCAGTCGTTCTTCGACTTCTATAGCGTGCCGGCCATGCAGTACCGCGGCGGCTATCTGCCGGCGTCGGATACCGGCGATCCGGGCTGGTTCGTGTGGGCCTATACGGCGCAGTTCGGTGGCGGCGTCTCGGCCACACTCTCGGCCGAAGCCCGTCGCACCACCCAGATCATCAACCAGACCGCGGCCGGCGCCACTGTCGGCACCGCGACCACCGGCACGGTGGTTCCTGGCGGGTATGTCAGCTCCGTGGCTGGCGCCGGTTCGGTGCTTCCTGGCGTTGGCGCCTATGGCGGCAACCAGGCTCCCGACATCGTCGGTAACCTGCGCGTCGACCAGGCCTGGGGCGGCGCCCAGTTGATGGCGGCGGCGCACGAGGTCAACGCCAACTACTACACGGCGACGGTCCCGGCGAGCGGCCATCCGGGCGACCAGTGGGGCTGGGCAGCGGGCGCGGGCCTGAAGATCAACGCCCCGTTCATCACCCAGGGCGACTGGTTCCAGGCGCAAGTCAACGTCACCCAGGGCGCGCTGCGCTACCTGTTCTTCACGCCGAACTCCAACTACGGCGATGTTCAGGGTGCCAACGAGTCTTACGGCGTGGTCACCGATTGCGTCTACGGCGGCACGGTTGCCGGCGGCAACTCGACCGGTTGCAACCTGACCTCGGCCTGGGGCTTCAACGCCGGCTACGAGCACTACTGGACGCCGGCGTGGCACACCGATCTGTACGGTGCCTGGTACGCGGTGAAGTACAACGGCGCGGCGAACTCCATGCTGTGCGGCATCGAGGGCAACGGCACGAGCTTCGGCTCGACGGCTGTCGCCGGCGCCGGTTGCAACAACAACTGGTCGACCTGGGGCATCGGCTCGCGCACCCAGTGGGACGTCACCAAGACGTTCTACCTCGGCGTGGAGGTGCTCTATCAGCAGATGAAGAGCGCCACCCTCTCCACGACCAACGCTCTTGGCGCTGCCGCGTTCGGTGCGGCGACCACGCAGGTCGGCTCCCAGAGCAACTGGATGGTCAGCGTTCGCGCGCACCGCGACTTCCTGCCCTGATCGCTCGATCGAGGCATGACTTCCAGACCCCCGGC
>JASHQO010000225.1 GCA_030039105.1 Xanthobacteraceae bacterium | reverse complement strand
GTCGGTCAGCACGTCGATCCGTCGCGCGCCGGCATCGAGCGCGTTTTCGACGAGCTCCTTGACCACGCTCGCCGGACGCTCGACCACCTCGCCCGCGGCGATGCGGTTGACGACGGCCTCGGCAAGCTGGCGTACGGGCATGGGCGACTCGGGATTGCCTGACCGTAGCCCGGATTGAGCATCGGCGAAATCCGGGGGGACGCGCCAGCGGATCGGAGGTCCTGGATTGCGGCTGGCATCGCCCGCCCGGCCATGCTATGGCAAGCGCCGGAGTGGCAGCCATGTCAAGAAGCGAGCGAAAACTGCCAAGGCGGAAACTGCCAAAGCGGCGCGTGCTGTTCGTCGCCTATGACGGCGTGCAAATCCTCGACATCGCCGGCCCGGCGCAAGCCTTCAGCACGGCCAACGACGAAGCGATCGCGACGCCCTATGAGGTCAGCGTCGCGGCGCTGACTTCCGGCGCGGTGCAAACCGCGTCGAACGTCGCCATCGTGGCACAGCCGCTGCCGCAGGCCGGCACCATCGACACGCTGATCATCCCGGGCGGTCCCGGCGTCTTTCGCTTGCGCGATGACGCCGCCGCCATCGAAGCGCTCAAGCGCCTGACCCGGCGCACGCGCCGCATCTGCGCGGTCTGCACCGGCGCCTTCGCGCTCGCCGCGGCCGGCCTGCTCGCCGGTCGCCGCGCCGTGACCCACTGGCGCGCCTGTGCGCGGCTGCAGCGCGAATATCCCGACATCGCCGTCGATCCGGAGCCGCTGTTCATCCGCGACGGCGACATCTGGACCACTGCCGGCGTCACCGCCGGCATCGATCTGGCGCTGTCGCTCATCGAGGACGACCACGGCGCGCCGGTGGCGGCGCGGGTGGCGCGGCGGCTGGTGGTCTATATGCGCCGCCCCGGCGGCCAGCGGCAGTTCAGCGAGCCGCTGGCGCTGCAAAGCATGACGGCAGCCTCCTACGACGGCCTCCTGCAGAAGATCGCCGGCAAACCGGCGGCGCCGTGGACGGTGCAGCAGATGGCCGGCGAGGCGCGGCAATCGCAGCGCACGTTCCATCGCAAATTCGTGGCGCAGACCGGCACCACGCCGGCGCACGCGGTCGAGCGCGTGCGCTGCGAGCTGGTGCGCTCGCTGCTGCAGACCAGCGAAGCCAAGCTCGCCCAGATCGCGGCGCGCACCGGCTTCGGCTCGGAAAGCGCCATGCGCCGCGCGCTCAAGCGCCAATTCGGCGTCTCGACGCGGGAATTGCGCGAGCGCTTTTAAAATCTTTCAGTCGAACGACGGCTTGGCGCGGCGCATCTGCTTGATGCCGGCGCGGCGCTTCTTGCCTTCGATGCGGCGCTCGCGCGAGGCTTTGGTCGGCCGCGTCGGCCGACGCTTGACCGGCGCCACCGCCGCCTGACGGATCAGCGCGAGCAGGCGATCGAGCGCATCGTCGCGGTTGCGCGCCTGGGTGCGGTGGCGTTGCGCGATGATGACGAGCTCGCCGCCGCGGGTGAGTTTCGAGCCGGCGAGCCGCATGAGCCGCTCGCGCACGTCCTGGGGCAGCGACGGCGAACGGCGCACGTCGAAGCGAAGCTGTACCGCGGTGGCAAGCTTGTTGACGTTCTGCCCGCCCGGCCCCGAAGAGCGCACGAAGCTTTCGTCGATTTCGCGCTCGTCGATGGCGATATGGGCCGTGACCGGAATCATGGCGCTAGAGTAGCCCGGATGAGCGTGAGCGACATCCGGGATAGCGGCTAAGCTTTTCAGCCGGTCCCGGATATCGCTTCGCTCATCCGGGCTACTGGCCGCTGCTTTACTGCGCCGCGGCGCCGGTCGATGCCACGCCCTCGGGCTTGCCGACCACGGTGACCAGCGTGCCGCCGTCAAGCAGCCGCTTGGCGACGCGCTTGGTGTCATCGAGCGTCACGCCGCCGATCATTGCCGGCCGTCGCGCGATATAATCGATGCCGAGATTGTCGCGCTGTAGCTGCACCATGAGCGAGGCGATCTTGCCCGAAGTGTCGAGATTGAGCGCGAACGAGCTGTTCAGGTAGTCCTTGGCCTTGGCAAGCTCCTCGGCGGTGGGACCGTCGGTGGCGAGGCGGTGGATTTCCTTGTCGATCAGATCGAGCGTCTCGGCCGCGCGATCGGCCCGCGTCGCCGTCGAGCCGATCAGGACCGCGGTGTGGTCGAACCACAGCAGCGCGTCGGAGACCGAATAAGCCAGCCCGCGCTTCTCGCGCACCTCTCGATAGAGCCGCGACGAGAACGTGCCGCCGCCGAGAATGTGATTGACGATGTAAGCGGCCATGAAATCGGGATCGTTGCGGGCGATGCCGGTGCCGCCGAATTCGATCACGGTCTGCGGCACGTCGAGATTGACGGCGACGCGGCGGCCGAGCCCCTGCGGCATCGCGGCCGCGACCGGCGCCAGATCGGCCTTGGCCGGCAGCGCGCCGAACACCCGGTCGAGCATGACCTTCAGGGTCGCGGCGTCGATGTCGCCGACCACGGCGATCTTGAGATTGTCGCGGGCCAGCACGCGGTGCGCATAGGTCTTCACGTCGTCGACGGTGATGGTCGGCACCGATTCCAGCGAACCGTTGACCGGACGGCCATAGGGATGGCCGGCGAACGCGGCCTCCCACCAGCGCCGGTTGGCGATATCGGTCGGGCTCGTCGAGTCGCGCCGCAACACCGACAATAGCTGCGCCCGGTTGAGCTCGACGTCGGAGGCATCGAAGCGCGGCGCGGTCAGGCACAGGCGCAGATCCTCGAACGCCTCGTCGCGATTTTCGCTCAAGGTGCGCAGCGAGCCGCGCACGGTATCGCGGTCGGCGTTGAAATTGATCTCGATCGCCTTGCGCTCGAGCATGGCGTGAAAGACCGTCGAATCGTAAGGGCCGACGCCGTCGTTCATCGTGGCGGTGGCGAGATAGGCGGTGCCGGCTTTGCCGGCCGGATCCTGCGAGCCGCCGCCGGTGAAGGCGAACTCAACCGCGATCAGCGGCACCGCGGGCTCGTGCACCAGCCAGGCTTCGATGCCGCCGTCGCTCACCACCCGTTCGATGGTGGTGGCCGACGCCGGCGCGGCGAGCAGCGCCGGCAGCATGAGCGCCACCGCGGCGCAGTGCAAAACGGTTGTCGTCAGGGCGCGCGCGATTGCCTTCACGAATGCTTCTCCTCGGACTTCAAGCTTTGCACCAGGTAGCCGGTAACCGACCGGCGGCGGTCGAGCCATTGCCGCGCCGCCTGTTGCACGGCGTCGGCGGTGACGGCGCGGATGCGGTCGGGCCAGGTCGTGACCTGATCGGCAGTCTCACCGCAGGCGATGGCGGCGCCGTACCAGCGCGCCAACGCCGCCTGATTGTCCTGGGCATAGACCGCGTCGGCGATCAGACCGTTCCTGGCGCTGTCGAGCTCGTCCTTGGTGACGCCGTGGTCGATGACGTCGGTCAGCACCGCGTCGATGCCGTCTTCGACCTGGCGGAGCGTCACGCCCGGCTTCGGTGTGCCGTAGACGCCGAGCTTGGCGTAGTCGAGCGCGGTGCCGGAATAGACGGCGCCGGCATTGAGCGCGATGCCCTTGTCGACCACGAGGGTGCGATAGAGCCGGCTGTCGGCGCCGGAGCCGAGCACGTGGGCGAGCACGTCGAGGGCCTCGCTTTCGCCGGGCTTGGCGCTGGCTTCCGACGGCACCAGATAGTTGCGCGACACGCTCGGCTGCTCGACGCGGGCATCGGCCAGGGTGACAATGCGCGGCGCTTCCTGCGCCGGCTCCTTGGGCCGCTGCCGCGGATTGGTCGGCGCGCGCTGGGCGACCTTGCCGTAGGTGTCCTCGGCATCGGCCTTGACCTCGTCGGCGGTGACGTCGCCGGCGATGACCACCACGGCATTGTTCGGCGTGTAGAAGCGCTTGTAGAAGGCGAGCGCGTCGTCGCGGTCGAGCTTCTCGATTTCCGGACGCCAGCCGATCGCCGGCCGGTGATAGGGATGATTGAGGTAGAGCGCCGCGTCCATCTGCTCGCCGAGCCGGGCGGTCGGATTGTTGGCGACGCGCATGTTCTGCTCTTCGAGCACGACATTGAGCTCGGGCTTCACCACCGCATCGGTCAGCACCAGGCCGGTCATGCGGTCGGCCTCGAGCGCCATCATCTCCTTGAGGTGCTCGCGCGGCACGCGCTGAAAGAAGCCGGTATAGTCGCTGGAGGTGAAGGCGTTCTCCTGACCGCCGATCTCGGCGACCTCCGCCGAGAAGGCGTCGCCCGGATTCTTCTCGGTGCCCTTGAACATCAGATGTTCGAGGAAATGGGCGAGGCCGGATTTGCCGGGCGTCTCGTCGGCGGCGCCGACCTTGTACCAGATCATGTGGGTGACGACCGGCGCGCGGTGATCGGGGATCACCACGACTTCGAGACCGTTCGCCAGCGTGAAATCGGCGACGGCTGGCGCCGCGGTAGCGCGCACTGCGCCGGCAAGGGTGGCGGCGAGCGCGAGAGCGACGATCGGCAGTTTTGGCACGTAGAGAACCTCCGCGGGTTTACGCATTGTCGCGACCCATGATCTCGCTTGAAACCCGACGCCCCCTCGCCCGCATAAAGTTCCGCGGGCCGGCGTTTCGGGATCGTGCATGTACCGTGCCGCGCAAGGTCCCGCGTTGCGTGGCAGAACGGAACTCGTCCAAGTCAGTCGGAAACTACCAGCGAGCCGAAGCCCCGCTTCGCGCCCGATTCGATCCACAGTTAACGCGTCGGTTCCATCCGCTCGCCGAGCGTCTGTATCTTGTACTGCGCCGGCGCCTGGCCGACGCCATAGGGCTGGTCGGGCGATGGGGTGAGATAGCCGGGCGGCGGATCCGTCAACGATTGCCGGGTCGGCTCGCCGGTGAAAGTCGCGTATTCGGTCTTGGAGCGGAAAATGCCGCTGAACAGATTCTTCTTGGCGCCATGATCGCGCGGATCGACCATCAGCGAATCCGCGGACGAATCGTCGTCACCGCTCGCATTGGTCTTGGCCGCGCCCGGGGCCGCGAGCTCGTTCGGCATTAGCGGCCGGCTCGAATCCATGACGTAGTCCGGATGCGGCCGGACCTTCTTGTCTGCGGTCTTGGCCTTCTCGCGCCGCTCAATGTCTTGATCCTTGGGCCAATTCGGCGCCGGCGCCATGTTCGCCGATTGCGGCGGCGGCAGGTCCCGGGTCGGCGGCACGACGAGCGGCGAGCGCTCGTTGTAGTCGATGCCGTCGTAAGTGGCGTTGGCGTCCTTCAAGCCGATACCCTGCAGGATCTTGCCGAGCACCGAGGGGCCGTCCTCGTCGTCGCCGGCGCGTGCCGCCGACGTGGCAGTGAGGACCGTGGCGGCCAAGCCGATGCCCAGCGCCACGCGCACAAGCTTCCCTTGGCCAAGTCGACTGTGAAGTCGGCTGTAAAGTCGGACCTGCGGCATACCCTCACCCCGAGGAACCGGAACAGCGTTCCGGGCGGTCGCCCCGCGAAACTACGGCCTAAGCCCCGTTAGGCCTTGTTTTATATACCGGATCAGGGCGCTTTTGCGGCACGACCACCGCGCAGAGCTTCATACAATAGGCCGATCACCCCGGCAACAATCGCCACGTCGGCGAAATTGAAGACGTACCAGCGGAAGGCAAAACCTGCCGTTTCGACGTGCCACAGCACGAAATCCAGCACTCCGGGCCAATGCAGCCGGTCGATGGCATTGCCTACGGCACCGCCGATGATCAGTCCCAAGGCTGCGGCGGTCAGCCGCGACTGCGCCCGCGCCAACCATATCCACAGGAAGACCACGGCCGCCACCTTGAACAGCAGCAGCGCCCATTGGCCGACCGGCCCCTGCTGGGGAAACAGCCCATAGCTGATGCCGGTATTCCAGGTCAGGACGAAGTCGGTGAAGGGAACGACTGGGACGCTGCCGCGGCTGCCGAGATCGAAGACGTCGAGCAGCCAGAGTTTGCTCGCCTGATCGAGCGCGCAGGCCAGCGCAGCGACGATCAGCCCAAGCGCGCTCAGCGGCCCCCAGGCATAGCCGCGGTCCGCCGTGCCGGGTGCGGGCTCCGCCAAGTGCCCCTACTCGGCCGCCTTGCGCATGGCGTCCCATTCGCGCAGTGCCTGGGCGTCGCGCGGCGTGACGTCGGGATATTGCGGATCGCTGCCGACCGCGGGCGAGATTTTCCACGACCGGGCGCATTTCCTGCCCTCGGCCTTGTGTGGCTCGACGGCGACGCCGCGCACGTCGTCGAGACGGAACGCCGAGTTCGGCCCCTCGCCCTCGACCAAGGTCGCCGCCGAGGTGATGCACAGTTCGGCGAGATCGGCCGCGACCGCGGCCGCGAACAAATCCGCGTCGTCGATAGCGATGACAGGCGCCGCTTCGAGGGAGGAGCCGATACGCTTGGCGCCGCGTTCGAGCTCGAGCGCGCCAGTGACGACACGGCGGATGGTGCGCAGCTTGCGCCATTTTTCCGCAAGCGCGTCGTCGCGCCAGGCCTGCGGAATCTCCGGAAACCGTTCGAGATGCACCGACACCGCGGCCGGGTCGCGGGCGAGCCACGCCTCCTCGGCGGTGAAGCACAGCATCGGCGCGAGCCACGTCACCGTGGCGCGGAATAGCTGATCGAGCACGGTGAGGCAGGCCTTGCGCGTCACCGACGAATAGGGATCGCAGTACAGCGCATCCTTGCGGATATCGAAATAGAACGCCGACAGATCGACGGTCATGAAGGCGTTCAGCGTGGCGAAGATGCGCTTGTAGTCGAAATCGGCGTAGGCGGCGCGGACCAGCACGTCGAGCTCGGCGAGCCGGTGCAGCATCAGCCGCTCCAGCTCCGGCATCTTGCCGAACGCGATTTTGTCGGCAGCGTCGAAATGCGCGAGATTGCCGAGCATCCAGCGCAAGGTGTTGCGCAGCTTGCGATAGGTATCCACCGTGGTCTTGAGGATTTCCGGACCGATGCGCAGATCGTCGGCGTAGTCGGCGGCGCACACCCACATGCGCATGATGTCGGCGCCTGAGTCTTTAATGACATCCTGCGGCGCGGTGACGTTGCCGAGCGACTTCGACATTTTGTAACCGTTCTCGTCGAGCACGAAGCCGTGGGTCAGCACGACGTCGAACGGCGCGCGGCCGCGGGTGCCGCAGCTTTCCAGGAGCGACGACTGGAACCAGCCGCGGTGCTGGTCGGAGCCTTCCAGATACATCACCGTCTCCGGGCCGCCGTCGGCCTTGCGCTTGACATCGGCGAGCGCCGGAAAATGTCGCGGGTCTTCCAACACGAAAGCATGCGTCGAGCCGGAATCGAACCAGACGTCGAGGATGTCATCGACCTTCCGCCAGGTGTCGTTGGCGAGCTTGCCGAGAAATCGCTCGCGCGCGCCCGGCGCGTACCAGGCGTCGGCGCCTTCCCGCTCGAACGCTTCGACGATGCGGACGTTGACGTCGGGATCGTCCAGAATCTCGACCGAGCCGTCGGGCCTCTCCTTGACGAACACCGTGATCGGCACGCCCCAGGCGCGCTGGCGCGAGATCACCCAGTCGGGCCGGCTTTCGATCATGCCGTTGATGCGGTTCTCGCCAGCCGCCGGCACCCAGCGGGTCGAGGCGATCGCAGCTTCGGCACGCTGCCGCAGCGTACGGCCGTTCTGAGCATCGCCGCTCACCGCCGCAATCGGCTTGT
>JASHQO010000224.1 GCA_030039105.1 Xanthobacteraceae bacterium | reverse complement strand
GAACGATTCGCTTCTCGTCGCAGATGGAGGTCACGGGGGAGGACTTGAGCGCAGCATCACCGCTCGCGATGTGCAGGCTTTATTGTTACTATGCTATCTCACAGCTCGACGAGCGGTCTCTGCGAGAGGCTTATCAAACGTTGGTGGAGCTGTACTCATGGCAAGTGCAGCAGGCAAGAATTTCTGTACGCGAGCCTGACCGTCGAAGATTGGGCGCGGCTAAGATTAGGGAAATAGAGAAACCCTCCCCGTTATTTCGTGAGGATTAATGCGTTGGGTGGCGGGTGGCTAATCAAGCTCCAGCGCAAGTCGACGAAGCTGGGGGCGCGGTAACGCGCGAACAGTCGCCTATATATTCAACTGCTGGCCTGATCCGTGAATTGCGCCAAACCGAGATTATCAGCAGTCTGACGCAATACTTTCGTGACCCTGGCGCTTCACCAGATGCTCCGGAAGAAGAGATTGAAACGCTGGCTATCCGGCACCGATTCGCAATCGTTCTGTCGCAAGATTGCGATCTTCTTTGGGACTTTGAGGCGCGCCAGAAAGATCAGCAAGGGGAGCTAAATGGGGTGCTGATATTTGAGCTTGAGCCTGCTCTAGAATATCGAACGAAAAGGAAAATCGGCAGGGACCTTTGGAAGCCGATCACGCAGAACAAAAGCGATAGGTATCACTTTTTGGAGGCAGTGCCAAAAGAGCTGGACCTCCTTGGGCGCGGCTTGCCGCAATTGTTAGTTGATTTCAAGCGGTGCTTTACTCTCCCGGCGGAGGAGGTTTATCGGCAATTTTCTCTTGGGGGCAATCCGGCGGAGCGTCGATGTCATCTTGAGACGCCTTATCGCGAACATCTGCAAAATAGGATGGCGTACTTTTTGCAGCGTGTAGTGCTACCCCTAGATCATAGACATTCTGCCGAAGAGTAAATCTTCTGATCTTACCAAGCCGAACGGTCGGCCATCGGTTTGACGATTACCGGTCCGCATTCCATCCTATCCATCTTACAAGATGAGAGATCTGTTTATGGGTAGTTCGCGCGAGCAAATTTCCGTTGCCTTCTTCAACCTCATCAAAGGCGCGGCGAGCTTCACCGCGTCGAGCCGGCGCTTCGTGCATTGGGACCAGGTCAACGAGACGCAGATGCCGTTTCTGACCATGCTCAAGACCGGCGAAGTGCGCGGCCGACAGAGCGAGGGGCTGCCGACGCTGACCATCAATGCGCACGTGTTCGTCTATCTGTCGGCCGGCATGGATGCGGCGGATACGCCGGACACCGCCATGAACGGGCTCCTTGATGCCATCGACGCGGCGGTGGCGCCGGGCGGCGCCGATGCGCTCAACGGCAACCGGCAGACGCTCGGCGGGCTGGTCTCGCATTGCTATCCGCTCGGCCCGGTGTTCGTCGACACCGGCGATATCGACGGCAAGGCCGTCGCCGCGATTCCGTTCCAGATTTTGGTGCCGTAGCGGCGTCGGCCCCGGCTCCCCGACGTTCAGGGAAAGCATTCGCCAATTGGACTTTGAACGGCAACGTGCAATAGGTCTTGAGAAGCTTCGCGAACGTGGCGTGCTCAAATGAAACCCAACGATTACACCGCCATGAGTGTCGATCAGCTCATCGGTCGCTTCATCGAGCAGGCTGAGCGCATCGGAACCATAGTCCGCATAGAGCGAGCCAAAGTGCCTTTGGATAGTTTGGAGTGGGAGCAGGGAAGTAACATTCTTCGCGATCTTGCCCGCGAGCTTTTGCGACGAAACGCCGTTGCTGAAGTTCGTGCTCGCCTCTTCGAACACCAGGACCCCGATGTTCGAGGTTGGGCCGGCATGAGATGGTGCGATGCCGATCCTGTTTGGGCACATGCGGCTTTCTTGGGAGTGCTCAAGCATATGACGACCCGAGACGTCCTGAACCGGCGCGACCGCGTCCTGCGCGGGCCGCCGCGGCTGCCGGCGCTGCGTGATATGACGGCTAACCAGTTGGTGGATCGCTTCATCGACGCCTGCGAGCGGTGTTTCGACGCCGCACGCTTTCTGTTGGATGAGGATGGCGGTGACTTCGGCGGAGATGTCTACACCAACACCGTGGGCGAGATATTTGCGGCGGCAAGGGAGCTCAAGGCGCGCGGCAAACTTGAAGCGCTCATCCCGCTCCTCGACCATTCCTGCATAACAGTGCGGGAAAAGGCGGCATGCTGTTGTCTGGAGATCGCCGAAGACAGGGCGCTCTCCATCTTGCAAGACCTCGCCAAAGACCTGAATGAAGCGGAGGGGAGCTCGGCCAATAATTTCCTCGCCGTTAGACGGCTGACAAACTATAATCCGCTTTGAAATTAAAATGCTGGAGCGATGACGCCGCGCTGGGCCCGTTCTTGGGTCTTCGTCGACACCGGCGATATCGACGGCAAGGCCGTCGCCGCGATTCCGTTCCAGATTTTGGTGCCGTAACAGCGCGGCACGCCGCGCCGCGAATGGCGAATGAGATAGGCGCGCATCGCCTCTTTCCGTTCACTATTCGCCGTTCGCCATTTCGCTATTTGCCCCTTTCCAACGCTCTCAGCAGGAGAACCAAACCCATGACCCAATACGCCTTCGGCTCTGGCACGCTGATCGGCAAGCGCACCGACGTCGCCAATACGCCACCGGCTTTGCTCGGCACCCTGCAGGACGTGTCGATCGATTTCGACCGCAAGATCGAGTTTTTGGTCGGCCAGTACAACATGCCGGTCGCGGCCGGCGGCGGCGAGTTCAAGATCGCCGGCAAGGCGAAATTCGCGCGCCTGCAGGCAACCCAGATCAACAATCTGTTCCTCGGCCAGACGTTGACCACAAGCGGCATGCTGGAAATGACCACCGGCGAGACCGACACGGTAGCGTCCGGCACCATCACGGTGACGAACGGCGCGACCTTCGTCGAGGACTATGGCGTGTTCAACGCCGCGACCGGCGCGCAGCTACAGCCGGTGGCGTCGAGCCCGGTGGCCGGCGTGTCGTATGTGCCCGGCGCCGCCGGCGTCGGCCAATATACGTTTGCCTCGGGCGACAACGGCACGAGCTATCTGATCTACTACAGCTACACCACCGGCTCGGGCAACAAGATCGCGCTCGCCAATCAGCTCATGGGCCCGGTGCCGACCTTCGAGATTTCGCTGAAGGAGACGTTCAATTATTTCGGCACGCAGAAGGACCTTCTGGTCAAGCTCAACGCCTGCGTCTCGCCAAAGTTGTCGCTGCCGTTCTCCAACCAGAAATTCACCGTCGCCGAGTTCGATTTCCAGGCCATTGCCGACGCGTCGAACAACGTCGGCACGATCGGCCTGAGCGAGTAGAGGGCGGCGTCGGCCTTGAACGATGGCTTCAGCGGGCGAAAAGGGCCGCCGCGTCGTCGAAGATCGCTTTCGGCAGCATTTTCAGTTGCGCAGCGACGTATGGCAGATGCGGCAAATACGCCGCGACCAAGCGGCCGATGGCCCGTGCTTGCGCCTCGTCGCGCCGGCGCTTGAGCGGCTCGCGGTCGGCGCGCTTGGCAAGCCAAAGGATTTCTGTCTCAACTGTTGAAAATAGTGATTTATTGCCTCATTTCAATGGCTTCAACAGTTATAGCGATAATGCGTCCCAAATGTTGAAATCAAGTAAAGCCCAAATAATCAAGGAGACGTCTGTGAGCTTGGACCTCGACGAGTCCATCGATCTCGCGGCGGCGCGCACGGTGCGGCTCGCCGGCCGCGACTTTCATGTGGCGCCGCTGTCGCTGCGGCAAATCCTCAGCATTGCCGACTATGTGCCGAAACTCTCCGGCATCGGTACCGACACTATCTCCGGCGAGCGGTTGTCGCCGCTGGCCGAGGTGCTGTGGCACGGCCTGCGCCGCGCCCATCCGCGGTTGACCCGCGACGAGTTCTTCGATCTGCCGATCACGGTTGCCGAGCTCGTCGCCGCGCTGCCGACGGTGATCGAGCAGGCCGGCGGCCGAAAGGTCGATGCCGCGGGGGAATTGCCGGCGGCGAGCGCTTCGACGCCTTCGACTGGCGCACGCTCGTCGCCGACCTCGTGATCGAGCTGCATTGGACCCGCGACCAGGTCTTGGACCAGGTCGACGTGCCGTTCCTCGAAGACTTGCACCGCGCCTGGGCCGAGTGCCCGCCGCTGCGCCGGCTGTTCGCCGCCTATCTCGGCCATAAGCCGCCGGCCAAGGCGTCACGGAACTATCACGACCTGCTTGCGATGTTTCCAACCGGAACCATCAAATAAGCCGCCGAAGGTGTTGCCATGGCTGACGACAATAAAATCGAAGTCCGGTTCACAGCAAAAACCGATGAGCTTGAGGAGGGAATCGATCGCGCCAAGGACGCCGCTCAAGATTTTGCTGCGGGGATCCAGGCCTTCTCCAGCGAGTTGAGCAGGATGGCGGAAACCGCAACTGCGGCAGGCGGGAAGCTGAGCGCGGCATTATCGGATCGCCAGGCGGCGCGTGCCGCCATGGAGGATGCGCACGGCCAGATCCAGGCGGCCAATCTCGTCTATCAGAACGAGATGGAAAAGCTCAATTCCGCCTTTGCCCTGCATCAGATCACCGAGCAGGAAAAGACCGCTGCGACGATTGCGGCGATCAATCAGCGCGAGGATGCCGAGCTCGCGGCCTTGAATGCGGCTGAGGCGGCGGAACGCGCGGCCGCGAGCGGGACGGAAGCGGCGCAGCAGCGCGCCGCGCAGGCGATCGAGCGCATCGAGAATCAGAAAAGCGCGATCATCATGCGCTCGATCAACGAGCGCGTGAGGGCCGAAGAGCAGGCGGCACAAAAGTCCGCCCAAGAGTGGAAAGCCGCCGCCGATCAGGTCGCCAGCGCTTTCAATTCGCAACTGCAAAAGCTGCTTTCCGGCACCGAGAAATGGTCGCAGGCGATGAAGAACATCGCCGCCGACCTCGTGCTCAAGATGATCGAGGGCCAAGTCAAGGCCACGGCGGAATTTCTTGCCGAGAAGGCGCGCGAGGTCGCGGCCGCGCTCACGGCCGAGCAGAGCAAGGATGCCGCGGCGGAAGCCGGCACGGCGTTGCGCTCCGCCGCCGAGGTGGCGACCGGACAGACCAGCATCCTTGCCGTGATCGGCAACGCCTTCAAATCGATCTACGCGTCCGGCGGCCAGACCGCGGCCGAAGTGTCGGCCGCGGTGGCGCCGGAAGCCGGGCCGGCGGCGCCCGCCATCGGGCTTGCGGCCGGCGGCGCGATCGTCGCGGGTGCCACCGGCTTGATCGCCAGCGCCGACGTCGGCACCGATTACGTGGTGCGCAGCGGCTTGGCGATCATTCACCAAGGCGAGACCATCGTCCCGTCGGCGCAGACGTCCGGGCCCTTCACCGGCGCCGGCATGGGCGGCACGGTGCATGCCCCGGTCAGCGTCAACATCTCGGCGCTGGACTCGCGAAGCGTCGAGCGCTTCTTCAACGACAACGCCCGGCACATGATCCGCGCCATCAACAAGGGCGTGCAGAACGGCGCCCATCTCGGCCTGCGCGGCGCGCGGGCGTAAGCGGAGCAAGCTGAAATGACCACACCGCCGTCGCTCCCGGCGTTGCCGGGCCTGTCCTGGTCGCGCAAGAAG
The DNA here is from genome assembly GCA_030039105.1 of Xanthobacteraceae bacterium. Taxonomy (GTDB): domain Bacteria; phylum Pseudomonadota; class Alphaproteobacteria; order Rhizobiales; family Xanthobacteraceae; genus BOG-931. Next base: position 1,151 of record JASHQO010000224.1, on the reverse strand, counting down.
AAGCCCGCTTTCTCGACGCGCGTTGCCTCGCATTCGTCGGGCCGCGAGGTGCGCGTCGCGCTGATGAGCTATCCGCTCTACGAGTTCGAGGCGAACTACAGCGGGCTGAGCTCGTCGGCGAGCGCGTTCGCCGGACTCGGCGCCTCGAGCCTGCAGAGCCTGATGGGGTTTTTCCTGCAGCTACAGGGCCAGTTCGGCACGTTTCTCTATGCCGATCCGGACGACAACACGGTCGCCGGGCAGGGGATCGGCGTCGGGGATGGTTCGACCACGGTGTTTCAGTTCTCCCGCGCGCTGGGCGGCTTCGCCGAGCCGGTCGGCTGGGTCACGGCGCTGTCGAATGTTTATCTCAACGGCGTCGCGCAATCGGGCTCAAGCTACAGCTTGGCGCCGCCGAACACCCTGACGTTCACCGCCGCGCCGGAATCCGGCGTCGTGGTATCGGCGGATTTTTCCTATGCGTTCCAGTGCCGCTTTGTCGACGACGACATGGAGTTCGAGGAATTCATGGCGAACCTCTGGAAGCTCGAAAGCATGAAATTCCGCAGCGTGAAGAGTTGGCTGTGAGCGCGATCGCGAACGCATCTTTGCTTCCCCGCGACAGCGGCGGAGGGCGGCCACCCGAAGGGCGATGGAAGGGGCGCGAGCAGTGCGGCGATTCTCAAGCGCCGGAGTTGGCGCGACGGCCGCGCGCCCCCGACCGACGCGCTGCACGCGTCGACCGCCACCGCAAGCGGGGGCGGAAAGGATGAAGCCCGCCTCGACCACACTGATCGACTTCCTCAATACGGTGCGGCAAAGCCCGGATGCGCAGTTGCTGATGGCGGACGCGTTCCTGTTCACGCTCGGCGACGGCTCTACGCTCGGCTACACCAATATCGACGTGACCTTCAGCTACGGCGGCCAGACCTATCTGGCCAACGCGATCCTGATCGACGGCCTCAAATACAAGGCCGCCGTCGGGCTCGAGGTCGACCAGCAGCAGATCACCGTCGCGGCGCGCTCGTCCGATACCATCGCCAGCGGCGCGCCGTTCCTGCAGGCGCTGCGCGATGGCGCTTTCGATCGCTGCGAGATCGTCCGCTATCGGGTGTTCTTCTCCGACCGGCTCGGCGGCACGGTGGTCGGCGCGGCGCCGCTGTTCAAGGGCC
>JASHQO010000223.1 GCA_030039105.1 Xanthobacteraceae bacterium | reverse complement strand
CGAGGGCGGGATCATGCGTCTGGCCGATCTGATGCAGATGCTTATTACCGAGGCCGAACGACGAATCGACGAGGCGGGAATGGGGGCCGAGCTCGAGCAGGGGGAGCGGGAGAAGGTTGCGGACATGGTCGGTCTCGGCGCCTTGAAATTCGCCGACCTGCAGCACGACAGGGAATCCGATTACATATTCAACATCTCGCGCTTCTCGAAGTTCGAAGGCCGCACCGGACCATATCTACAGTATGCCGGGGTTCGGATAAAATCGCTTCTCTTCAAGGCCGAGAAAGCCGGTGTCGCGTTTGCGCCGGTGCACATTGAAAAGGCGATCGAGCGCCAGATCGCGTTGACCCTGGATCGCTTCCATTTGGTCGTGGAGAGGGCCGCCGAGTTGCGCAAGCCTCACATCCTCGCCGAGCATATGTTCGCCCTGGCCGGCCTCTATAGCCAGTTCTACCATGACTCCCGAATCCTGAACGAAGAAGACAGCACGCGCGCCGGTTCATGGCTGTCCCTGAGCAAGGCCGTTCTCGCTCAGCTCGAATTGGGCTTGTCGTTGCTCGGAATCGACATCCCCGAGCGGATGTAGCGCCGCGAACGAAGCTTCGTTCACACCTGCCGTTCGACCAACGCTCGCTTGATCTCGGCGATCGCCTTGGCCGGATTGAGGTGCTTCGGGCAGGCCTTGGCGCAGTTCATGATGGTGTGGCAGCGGTAGAGCCGGAACGGATCTTCCAGGTTGTCGAGCCGCTCGCCGGTCTTTTCATCGCGTGAATCGACGATCCAGCGCTGCGCCTGAAGCAACGCCGCCGGTCCGAGATAGCGGTCGGAATTCCACCAATAGCTCGGGCATGAGGTCGAGCAGCAGGCGCACAGGATGCATTCGTAGAGGCCGTCGAGCTTGAGCCGGTCGTCGTGGCTCTGCTTCCATTCCTTCTGCGGCGTCGGCGAAACGGTCTGCAGCCAGGGCTCGATCGAGGCGTGCTGGGCATAGAAGTTGGTGAGATCGGGCACCAAATCCTTGACCACCGGCATGTGCGGCAGCGGATAGATGCGCACGGTGCCCTTGACCTCGCTCATTGCCTTGGTGCAGGCCAGCGTATTGGTGCCGTCGATATTCATGGCGCAGGAGCCGCAGATGCCTTCGCGGCAGGAGCGGCGGAAAGTCAGCGTCGGATCGACGGTGTTCTTGATCCAAATGAGACCGTCGAGAATCATCGGCCCGCAATCGCCGGTGTCGACGTAATAGGTGTCGATGCGCGGATTGGCGCGGTCGTCCGGATTCCAGCGATAGATGCGATACTCGCGTTCGGTCTTGGCCTTGGCCGGATGCGGCCAGGTCTTGCCTTCGGTGATCTTGGAGTTCTTCGGTAGCGTGAACTGGACCATCTTGTTCGCTTTCAGTTTTAGTGGAGCATGATCTTTTCCGAGAACCGGTTTCCACCCTCGGATCAAGTCCGAGGGCCGGCTTTGTCGGGATCATGCTTTAGTACACGCGCGCCTTGGGCTCGATGTAGGACACGTCGTTGGTCAGCGTATAGGTGTGCACCGGACGGTAGTCGACCGTGATCTTGCCGGTATTGGTATCGAGCCAGGCCAGGGTGTGCTTCATCCAGTTCTTGTCGTCGCGATCGGGAAAGTCCTCGCGCGCGTGGGCACCGCGGCTTTCGGTGCGGTTGACCGCGGAATCCACGGTAACGACCGCCTGCTCGATCAGGTTGGCGAATTCCAACGTCTCGATCAGGTCGGAATTCCAGATCAGAGAACGGTCGCTGGTGCGGATGTCGGCAGCGCCGTCGAATACCTCGTGGATCAGCTTCGAGCCTTCCTTGAGCACGTCGCCGGTGCGGAACACCGCGCAATTGTTCTGCATCACGTGCTGCATCTTGGCGCGCAGCACCGCGGTCGGCGTGCCGCCGGCGGCATTGCGGAATTTGTCGAGCCGCGCCAGCGCCCTGTCGGCGGAGTCCTTCGGCAATTCCGGCTGCTTGTCGTCCGCGGTGAGGATTTCGGCGCAGCGCTTGGCCGCGGCGCGGCCGAACACCACGAGGTCGATCAGCGAATTCGAGCCGAGCCGGTTGGCGCCGTGCACCGACACGCAGGCGGCTTCGCCGAGCGCCATCAGGCCGGGCACGATGTGGTCGGGATTGCCGTCTTTCTTGATCAGCGCCTCGCCGCGATAGTTCGTGGCGATGCCGCCCATGTTGTAGTGCACCGTCGGCACGATCGGCACCGGCTCGCGGGTGAGGTCGACGCCGGCAAAGATGCGCGCCGACTCGGTGATGCCGGGCAGCCGCTCGGCCAAAATCTTCGGATCGAGATGATCGAGATGCAGGAAGATGTGGTCCTTTTTCGGCCCGATGCCGCGCCCTTCGCGGATCTCGATGGTCATGGCGCGGGATACGACGTCGCGCGAGGCGAGGTCCTTGGCCGAAGGCGCATAGCGCTCCATGAAGCGCTCGCCCTCGGCATTGACCAGATAGGCGCCTTCGCCCCGGGCACCTTCGGTGATCAACACGCCGGCGCCATAGACGCCGGTCGGGTGGAACTGCACGAATTCCATGTCCTCGAGCGGCAGCCCGGCGCGCAGCACCATGGCGTTGCCGTCGCCGGTCTGGGTATGGGCGCCGGTGCAGGACGCGTAGGCGCGGCCATAGCCGCCGGTCGCCAGCACCGTCATCTGCCCGGCAAAGCGGTGAATTTTGCCGTCGTCGAGATTGAGCGCGATGACGCCGCGGCAGCGGCCCTCGTCGTCCATGATCAGGTCGATGGCGAAATACTCGACGAAGAATTCCGCGGAATGGCGTAGCGCCTGGCCGTACATGGTGTGCAGCATGGCGTGGCCGGTGCGGTCGGCCGCGGCGCAGGTGCGCTGCGCGGTGCCCTTGCCGTAGTGAGTGGTCATACCGCCGAACGGGCGCTGATAGATCTTGCCGTCGTCCTCGCGGCGCGAGAACGGCAGGCCCCAGTGCTCGAGCTCGTAGACCGCTTCCGGCGCATTGCGGCACAGATATTCGATGGCGTCCTGGTCGCCGAGCCAGTCGGAGCCCTTGACCGTGTCGTACATGTGCCAGCGCCAGTCGTCCTCGCCCATATTGCCGAGCGCGGCCGCGATGCCGCCTTGCGCCGCGACCGTGTGCGAGCGGGTCGGAAACACCTTGGTGATGCAGGCGGTGCGCAGGCCCGCCTCGCTGCAGCCGACGACGGCGCGCAGGCCGGACCCGCCGGCGCCGACCACGACGACGTCGTAAGAGTGATCCTCGATCGGATAGGCGCGGCCGTTGACGGACGGGGCCGCGCTTTTTCCGTTGGTTCCGTTTCCCGCCATGGTCACAATCCGAACGACAGTTTGAGGATTCCGAAAGCCGCCGCGAGGGCGACGATGATGGCGAAGAACGTATTAGCCATCAGCGCGGCAATCTTGGCCGTCTCGTCGTGCACGTAGTCTTCAATGACCACCGCCATGCCGATCCGCATATGGATAGTGATCGAGGCGATGAACAGCAGCATGATGATGGCGATCACCGGTGAGCCGAGGATTTGCGCTACCGCGGCCTGGTTGCGGCCGAGCAGTGTAATCAGGATGATCACCGCGGCGCCGGTCAGCGGAATATTGGCGATCGCGGTGACGCGTTGATACCAAAAATGCCCGGTGCCGGACTTCGCCGCGCCGCGTCCGCGTACGCGGGCGAGCGGCGTGCGGATATGGGCGTGCGCGGTCATGGCGTGCCTCCGAGCGCAAGCAATCCGATGACCCACAGGATCAGCGTGATGACGATCGAGCCGATCAAATTGGCTGCCACCAGCCACTCGCGCTCGCTCGGTCCCAAGCCGCGCCCGGTGTCCCAGATCAGATGGCGGATACCGCCCAACATGTGATGGACCAGCGCCCAGGTATAGCCGAACAGGATGATGCGGCCGATCCAGGAGCCGATGAACCATTCGAAGCGGGCGTAGCCGTTCGGGCCGGCGGCGGAGATGAACCACCACGCCAAGAGCAGCGTGCCGAAGTAGAGGCCGATGCCAGTGATGCGATGCACGATCGACATCGTCATCGTCAGCATCGGTCGGTAAATCTGCAGGTGCGGCGAGAGCGGCCGCGCGGCAGGGGCCTTGGTGTCGGCCATTGTGCTTATCCGAATTCGCTCAAGCGGGCGCCGAGCTTGGACGCTGTCCTAGCCAATCTGCACACCTCCCGCAATGCAACGCTGTGCACATCAAGGCGTCGGCATTCGCTTCATTTCGCATCTCACGAAACCATAACCTTGAAATATCAAAGTACAATGGGCAATATATAAAGCCTGACTTCTTTAAATCCGAAGGCAGGGTTCATCGCCATGCGATTCGATCTGGCCGATCTCAGCCTGTTCCGCCATGTCGTCGAAGCCGGCAGCATCACTCGCGGCGCCGACCGCGCGCATCTGGCGCTCGCCGCCGCTTCGACGCGAATCCGCAATATGGAGCAGGCGCTGGGCGTCGCGTTGCTGACGCGCGGACGCCAAGGCGTCAGCCCGACCCAGGCCGGCCGCACCCTGCTGCAGCACGCGCGCACGATATTGCGCCAGGCCGAGCGCCTGCACGAGGATCTCGGCGCCTACGGCGGCGGGCTTGCCGGCCAGATCCGGGTGCTGTCGAACACCAATGCGCTGACCGAGTTCCTGCCCGAGGCGCTGAGTTCCTTCCTTGCCGCCCATCCGAGCGTCAGCGTGGATCTGGAGGAGCGCTTGAGCGACGAGATCGTCGGGCTGATTGCCGAAGGCGTCGCCGATTTGGGTGTTGTCGCCGGCACGGTCGATGCCGGCGGTCTCGAAACCTATCCGTTCCGTCGCGACCGCTTCGTGCTGGTGGTGGCGCGCGACCATCCGCTTGCCAAGCGCGCCAGGATCGGCTTCGAGGACGTGCTCGATCAGGATTTCGTCGGCCTCGACCGGGCCAGCGCGATCCAGCGCTTTCTCGCCACCAAGGCGCTGCGCATCGGCCGTCCGCTGCGGTTGCGCGTGCAGTTGCGCAGCTTCGACGCCATCTGCCGCCTGGTCGAATGCAAAGTCGGCATCGGCATCGTGCCGGAGACCACGGCGCGCCGAGTCTCCAAAACCATGGCGATCGCCATCGTGCCGCTGACCGATCCGTGGGCGGTGCGCGATCTCACCATTTGCCTGCGCGGCATGGCGGAGTTGCCGCTTTACGCGCGGCAACTGGTCGAGCATTTGCGGGGTTCGGGAGTCGGGGATCAGTAATCAGGTATTCTTATTTGTAAATTGATGCCTGATGACCGATTCCCGTTACCTTGGCATCAGCACCCAGTAGTCGAGATCGAGCAGCACGGCGGGATCGTAATCGTCGCCGCTCTTGAGCGGGAAGTCGGCGCACGGCCTGTCGTTGGTCGCGACCGTACGCAGCCGCAGCGCGCCGACGTCGGTGCGGCCCGGCAGCTCCGCCTTTGCCAAGATTTCCGACCAGGCAAAAATCGTTCCGCCGGCGAACAGTGGCGCGACGTGGCGGCCGCCGTTGATGCCGGCGACGTGAAACGCATTGGCGAGGCCGTTGAAGGTGAGCGAGCGAGCCAGCGAGATGACATGGCCGCCATAGATCAGCCGCTTGCCGAAACGGCCCTGCTTGGCGCTGAACCGGTCGAAATGGATGCGCGCGGTGTTCTGATAGAGCCGGGTCGCGATCTGATGCTCGGCCTCCTCGACCGTATAGCCGTCGACGTGATCGATCTTCTCGCCGACTTGGTAGTCGCCGAAGCGATGAGCGCTGCCGGCGAGAGCAAAATCATAGGCTCCGATGTCGAGCGCCGGGCAAGCTTCGCCCAGCACGTTCGGCTCGACCGCGGTCGGCAGGCGCGGCACGTGATCGCCCGGCGCCGGCGCCGCCTCGTCGCGCTTTCGCACCATCACCCAACGCACATATTCCAGCACCGGCTTGGCGTGCTGGTTGAACCCGGTGGTGCGTACATAGACGATGCCGGTCTTGCGACTCGAATTTTCCTTCAGTCCGATCACTTCCGACAGCGCGGTCAGCGTGTCGCCCGGATAGACCGGACTGCGGAAATAGCATCCGGCATAGCCGAGATTGGCCACCGCGTTGAGCGACACGTCGGGCACCGTCTTGCCGAACACGAAGTGGAACACAAGCAGATCGTCGACCGGCGAGCGCGGATAGCCGATTGCGGCGGCGAACGCGTCCGATGACTGCACCGCAAAGCGCGCGCCGAACAACCCGGTGTACAGCGCGACGTCGCCGACCGTGACGGTGCGCGGCGTGGCGTGCTGGATCACCTGTCCGATGCGGAAGTCTTCAAAGCAGTTGCCGGGGTTGGTCTTGGCCATTGGTCGTCCTTCGTGTCGCCGAGCCCGGCATTCCGGGGCCGTTTCATAGCTCAGGCGCCGCGAGCGGAAAAGCCGTGGCGCGGCGACCCAACGGCGATCGCTCGGGCCTCGGTTTTCGGACCTCACGCAGCCGTTACCGGCGGCGTGAAACTTCGGCAGAGAGCCCCCGTATCTCGTTGCGACGACGACATCGCTCTCGTCTCGCCGGCGGACCCTACCGCGGCGACCTCAATGACAAATGGAGACTCCTCATGTCCAAACGTTTCGCTTTGTTTGCCACCGTGGCCGCGCTGGCGTTTGCAGTCGTGGCGCCGGCGCCTGCGATCTTCGCGCAGATGGCGGAAAAGACCGTCAACGTCGGCGGCGCGCCGATGTATCCGTCGAAGAACATCGTCCAGAACGCGGTGAATTCGAAGGACCACACCACCCTGGTCGCCGCGGTGAAAGCCGCCGGCCTGGTCGATACGCTGTCCGGTCCGGGGCCGTTCACCGTGTTCGCCCCGACCAACGCCGCATTCGCCAAGCTGCCGGCCGGCACCGTCGATACCCTGCTCAAGCCCGAGAACAAGGCGACGCTGACCAAGGTGCTGACCTATCACGTCGTTCCCGGCCGCATGACCGCCGTCAACCTGATGAAGGCGGTGAAGGACGGCGAGGGCGAAGCGCACCTCAAGACGGTCGCCGGTGAGACCCTGATCGTCAAGCAGGCCGGTCCCGGCAGGCTCACCATCACCGACGCCAAGGGCGACGTCGCCATGGTGACCATCCCCGACGTGCTGCAGTCGAACGGCGTCATCCACGTCATCGACACCGTGCTGCTGCCGATGTGACGGCGCGACCTTGCGACGCGTCCCCCCCTCCCCGTTAAGGCGCGTTAAGGCGGGGAGGGGATTTCTGACAGGAATGTGAGGCGCTTGTGCGCCAGCGTTTTGTTATAGGGTCTGCGCAATCGTGGAACGGTCATGACGATCGAAGCTACCAATTCCTCCATGGTCCCGGACTCCGCAGCGGGACCGATCGTTCATCCGCGCTGGGTGCGCGTCACCCATTGGGTCAACGCGCTCGCCATGTTCATGATGATCGGCTCGGGCTGGCAGATTTACGACGCCTCGCCGCTGTTCCGGTTTATTTACTTCCCGTCGCAGATCGCGCTCGGCCAGTGGCTTGCCGGCGCGCTGCTCTGGCATTTCGCAGCGATGTGGCTTCTCGCCATCAACGGCGTCATCTACGTCACGCTTGGTATCGCGACCGGGCGCTTCCGCCGCAAACTGTTCCCGATCCGGCCGCGCGACGTGGTGCGCGATTTTCTCGCGGCGCTGCGCGGCAAGCTCGCCCATGACGACCTTTCGGTCTACAACGCGGTGCAGCGGCTGCTCTATGTCGGCGTTATCCTCGCCGGCATCGTCATCGTGCTGTCCGGCCTCTCGATCTGGAAGCCGGTGCAATTCAAGTATCTCACCGCGCTGTTCGGCGGTTACGATGTCGCCCGCTATGTGCACTTCTTCGCCATGGCGTCGATCGTCGGCTTCCTGGCCGTGCATGTGGCACTGGCGCTGATCGTGCCGAAGAGCCTGCGCGCCATGATCGTCGGCCGCTGAATTTTTCGAGGACGCACCATGCCCCGCGAGCGCAAGAAAATTCCCGGCGTCGATCCAAAGCTCCTGATCAAGGACGCCGCCAAGCTGCTGCCCGATCCGTCGCGGCGCCTGTTCCTGCGCGGCGCGGCGAGCCTCGGCGCGCTCGCCACGCTGACCGGCTGCGACATCATCGACGGGCCGACTGCGGAAAGCGCACTGCGCGTCATGTCGCGCTTCAACGATTGGGTCCAGGCGCGCCTGTTCAGCGCGACGACCTTGGCGCCCGAATATCCGGAAAGCGCCATCACCCGGCCGTTCCCGTTCAACGCCTACTACAGCGAGGACGAGGCCCCCGACGTCGACGGCGAAAGCTATCAGCTCGAGATCGGCGGCCTGGTCGACAACAAGAAGCCGTGGACGCTGCCGGAGCTCTACAAGCTGCCGGAAGTGTCGCAGATCACCCGCCACGTCTGCGTCGAAGGCTGGAGCGCCATCGGCTCCTGGCAGGGCGTGAAGCTGTCGGATTTCCTGAAAATGATCGGCGCCGATACAAAAGCCAAATATGTCTGGTTCCAGTGCGCCGAAGGCTATTCCAACACCATCGACATGCCGACTGCGCTGCATCCGCAGACGCAGCTAACGCTGAAATTCGATCACCGGATCCTGCCGCGCGCCTACGGTTTCCCGATCAAGATCCGCATCCCCACCAAGCTCGGCTTCAAGAATCCCAAATATGTCACCGCCATGTGGGTGCAGAACAACGATGCCGGCGGCTATTGGGAGAACCAAGGCTACAACTGGTTCAGCGGACAGTAGCTGGCGCGTCGCTCGGTCGATTTGAATGGCGATTTTGACGACCTGCCGGCGCGGCTTGCCAAGCCGCGCGTGGCCCATTAGCAATCACGCCGCATCGTAACGAGGCGTGTTTCATGGCGACTTTCAACCTTCTTCTGCTTGCCGGCGACGGCATCGGCCCGGAAGTCATGGCCGAGGTGAAGCGGCTGCTCGGTTTCTACGCCAAGAAAGGCATAGCCGATTTCCACACCGAGGAAGGGCTCGTCGGCGGCTCTGCCTATGACGCCCACAAGGTCGCCATCACCGAGGCGACCATGGCCAAGGCTCATGCCTGCGATGCCGTGATCTTCGGTGCGGTCGGCGGGCCGAGATGGGACAAGGTGCCGTTCGAGGCGCGGCCGGAGGCGGGGCTGCTGCGGCTGCGCAAGGAGCTTGGCCTGTTCGCCAATATCCGCCCGGCGATCGTCTACCCGGCGCTGGCCGATGCTTCGAGCCTCAAGCGCGAGGCGGTCGAAGGCCTCGACATCATCATCCTGCGCGAGCTCACCGGCGGCGTCTATTTCGGCGAGCCGAAAACCATCAGCGATCTCGGCAACGGCCAGAAGCGCGCCATCGACACTCAGGTCTATGACACCTACGAGATCGAGCGCATCGCCCGCGTCGGCTTCGAATTGGCACGCAAGCGGCGCAACAAAGTCACCTCGATGGAAAAGCGCAACGTGATGAAGACCGGCGTGCTGTGGCACGAGGTGGTCGGCCGGATCCATGATCGCGAATACCAGGACGTGCAGCTCGAGCACATGCTGGCCGATGCCGGCGGCATGCAGTTGGTGCGCTGGCCGAAGCAGTTCGACGTCATCGTCACCGACAATCTGTTCGGCGACATGCTGTCCGACGTCGCCGCCATGCTGACCGGCTCGCTCGGCATGCTGCCGTCGGCCTCGCTCGGCGAGCTCGATCCGAAGACCGGGCGGCGCAAGGCGATGTACGAGCCGGTGCACGGCTCGGCGCCCGACATCGCCGGCAAGGGCATGGCGAATCCGATCGCCATGCTGGCCTCGTTCGCCATGGCGATGCGCTACTCGTTCAACATGGGCAAGGAAGCCGATCGGCTCGAAGCGGCAATCGCCGCGGCGCTGGCCGAGGGCTTGCGCACCGCCGACATCAAGTCGGAGGGCTGCAACATCGTGTCGACCGCCGAGATGGGCGAGGCGATTGTCGGCGAGCTGGAGACCCTTTCGGCCTGACCATCGTGGCGCGGCGCAGCCGGCATGTCCCAGCTCATTCTCAGCGTGCATTCGGGCAGCCACGATGCGGCAGCCGCGGTCTTCGTCGACTACGAGCTGCGCGCCGCGGTGCAGCTCGAGCGGCTGACGCGGCGCAAGAGCGACGGCCGCGACCATCCCGATCTCGCCATCGACGAGGTGTTGTCGATCGCCGGAGCGACACGCCGCGACGTCGACGTGGTTTGTTTCAGTCGTGCCGAATTTTCCACGGAATTTTATCGCAACATTCGCGGTGTGCGCTGGCTGCGCGAGCGATATCGCAAATATGCCGAAGGCAACACGCGGCGCTACATGCCGCCGGAGTTTCTGCGCTACCGCACCACCAAGCTCGACGACATTTTCGACGTTGCAAGATTTCAGCGCAGCGGCTGCTTCCGCGACGATGGCACGACGTTCTTCTACAATCATCACGAATCCCATGCGCTGGCCCCGCTGTTCTACACCGACTGGGACGACGCGCTGCTGGTCACCGCCGACGGTGGCGGCGACACGGTCAATTACAGCCACCGACATTTTTCGAACGGCAAGCTGACGACGATTTACGGCGGCGAGGAATGTCTGCTGACGCCGCTGCCGACCGACAGCCTGGGCCACGCCTATGAGACGGTGACGGGAGCGCTCGGCTTCATTGCGCGGCGCCACGAAGGCAAGCTCACCGGCCTCGCCGCCTTCGGCAAACCGGTCCTGGCCGACACCATCGCGGCGCGCTTTTCCGTCGATGACATGGGCCGCGTGCGTTCCGATTTCCGCGATTTCAACGACATGCACGATACCATCCGTGCGCTGGCCAAAAGTGTCAGCCGCGAAGACGCCGCGGCCTCGATCCAGCAGGTGCTGGAAGACATCATGCTGCGTTCGGTTGAGCGGCTGCTGAAGCGGCATCCGGCGCGCCATCTCGGCCTTGCCGGCGGCGTGTTCGCCAATGTGCGGCTCAATCGCGTCCTCGCCGCAAAGCTACCGCTCGACGAGATCTTCATCTTCCCGGCCATGGGCGACGAGGGCATGCCGGCCGGCGGTGCATTGTGTTATCTGCTGCAGCGCGATGGCCTGCCGCATTGGCTGAAGCAGCGGCGCCAACTCCGCGACATGTATTTCGGCCGCGATTATACCGACGCGATCGACGGCATCCTGAAGGCAACCGCCGGCGTGCGCTGCACCGGCGAAGCGCCGGTCGAGGGCTCAGCCAAGCGGCTTCATGCCGGCCAGCTCGGCGCGATCTATACCGGGCGCATGGAATACGGGCCGCGCGCGCTCGGCGCGCGCTCGATTCTCGCCAACCCGTCGCGCCGCGAGACCCACGATCTGCTCAACCAGCGTCTGGCGCGCTCGGAATTCATGCCGTTTGCGCCGGTGATCGCGGCGGAAAAGGCGGCAACGGTGTTCGACATCGATGCGGTCAACGCCTATGCGTGCCGCTTCATGACCATCACCTGCAACGTGAAGCCGGAATGGCGCGCGCGCATCGCCGCCGTGGTCCACGTCGACGGCTCGGCGCGGCCGCAGACGATCGCGCGCGACGCTAACCCGCTCTACTACGACGTCCTCGAAGCCTTCGAGCGCGAGAGCGGTCTGCCGGTGCTGGTCAATACCAGCTTCAACGTCCACGAAGAGCCGATCGTCAATAAGCCGGACGAATGCGTCAAAGCGCTGCTCGACGGCCGCATCGATTTCATCGTGACGACAAATGGAATCTACGAGCCGGCTTGAGCCCGCCGCGGCATTCCATCAGGGCAGGTTGGGATTGAATCCCGGAATGTAGAGCGGCTGCGGTATCGGAACGCCGCCGCTAGGGGCGATGGGAGGCCCGAAGAACCAGTTCGGCCGGCCGGGGTCGCCCACCGGCGAATAGGCGTAATCGGAGAATTTGCGGTCGCCGACCGACACCTCGGTTCCAGTGTCGAGGTAAGAGCGCCGCGGAATAACGATCACCGTGGTGTGGCCGTACTGGTCATGGATGATCGTCTTGGTCGGCTGGATCACCGTGCCGGAGGCAGTGCGCATGACCGGCTGCGGCGGGTACTTGTTGGACGCCGCATCCGCCGCGCTGGCGGCTCCCACGACCAAGGCCAGCGCAGCAACGACAACGGCAAATTCGCGCATGGTTCTCGCTCTCCGTTGCGGCGCACTGTAGCCCGCTTCGGCCCGGCGGCAATAGCCGCATCGGCAACCGCCAGTGTGGTGGGCGGTTCCGGCCAAGTCCCGCCGCGCCGGAATTTTTGCACTGCCACAGAAAAACTTCCTACCACCCGCAGCCTTTATGTCACATTATTCTGCAGACAGGCGGTGTCCTAGAATGGGCACACGGCTTGGCGCTCCGGAGGGAGAGCTAAAGCCAAAAGCAAACGCGCGAGGGAGGATATGCCATGCTCACGCGACGATCGGTATTGGGCGCGGCCGGTGCCGTGCTCACGCTTACCGGCAGCGGGTGGTCGAGATTTTCCGCAAGCCGGGCCGCCGGCGCACCGGTGACGCCCGGCGTGCCGTCGGGCACCGCCGAATCCGCCACGCTGGAGGCACTGCCAGGCAAGAAGCCGTTGATCAGGCTCGCCTATCGGCCGCCGAACTACGAAGCGCCGCTGGATTATTTTCGTAGCCCGATCACGCCGAACGATCAATTCTTCGTCCGCTATCATCTGTCCGATATCCCTGACGTCGATGCCAAGACCTACAAGATCGAGGTTGGCGGCGACGGCGCCAACGGCCAAGCCACGCTCACCTTCGACGATTTGAAAAAACTTCCGGCCTACGAGGTCGTCGCGGTCAACCAATGCTCCGGCAACCGCCGCGGCCTCTCTACGCCGCACGTCGCCGGCGTCGAGTGGGGTTATGGCGCCATGGGCTGCGCGCGCTGGAAGGGCGTCCGGCTCAAGGACGTGCTCGACAAGGTCGGTCTCAAGCCGGAGGCGGTCGAGATTGCATTCAACGGTGCCGACGGTCCGGCCTTCGACAAGACGCCGGACTTCATCAAGAGCCTCCCGGTATGGAAGGCGGTCGATGAGTCGACTCTGATCGCCTACGAGATGAACGGCGCGCCATTGCCGCATTTCAACGGTTATCCGGCGCGCCTCATCGTGCCGGGCTGGACCGGCACCTATTGGATGAAGCACCTCATCAGCGTCACGGCGCTGACCAAGCCGCAAGGCGGGTTCTGGATGAATCCGGCTTACCGCATTCCGGTCGGCATGTTCCCGGTGGTGGCTCGTTTCGTCAGCCAGGAAAACGCCACCTCGACCCCGATCACCGAGATCGTGGTCAATTCGCTGATCACGAGCCATGCCGACGGCGCCACCGTGCAGGCCGGCACCGTCACGGCCAGCGGTCTGGCCTGGGATGGCGGCTATGGCATCGCCACGGTGGAGGCCTCGACCGACGGCGGCAAGACCTGGTCGGAAGCGACGCTGGGCGAAGATCTTGGCCGCTACGCGTTCCGGCCATGGAGCTTTGCGTTCGCCGCCAGGCGCGGCAAGAACACGGTGACGGTCAAGGCCACCAACAAGATCGGCCAGACCCAGACGGCGACCTTGCTGTTCAATCCGGCCGGCTACCACAACAACGTGATGCAGACCGTCACGTTGAACGCGGCGTAAGGGAGGAGACCATGCGCAAGATTGTTTTTGCCATCATGGCAGCCCTGGTCGCCCTTCCGGCGATGGCTGATGAGCCGACAATTCGGCTCAAGCAGGCGCCTGGGCTCGGCAAGGTCGAGGGCAACTGCGGCGGCTGCCACAGCCTGGTCTACATCGAGATGAACTCGCCGTTCCTCACCGCCGCGGGCTGGAACGCTGAGGTCACCAAGATGATCAAGGCTTACGGCGCGCCGATCGGCGACGCCGATGCCAAAGCCATCGCCGACTATTTGGCGAAGAACTACGGGACGTAGCCCGTCTCCGTCATTGCGAGGAGCGAAACGACGAAGCAATCCTGGGCCGGCACCGCTGCGCCGGATTGCTTCGCTCCGCTCGCGATGACGGCCGGGGTGTGCTCAGCGCGGTTGCACCCGGCCGCGCAGCGCGGCCGTCGCTTTGCCGGTCCGCGCCGGGATCGTTTCCGAACGCTCCGGCGTCGCGGCGAGGATCGGATTGCGTTGGCCGCAGAAGGTGCGCTTGACCTCGGCGCGGGCAAAAAGCTCGTCGAGTTTTTGATCGCCGCCCATCACCAGCGTCAACCGATCCAGCATGCAGGCGACCGTCGCGCGGTCGACCACTTCGCGGCCGGCGCTGCAGTACCAGCCGGCGATCTGCAGCGCCGGCTGGGCGAAGGGCTTGGCGAAGCCGAGGCAGCGGCGCTCATGCCCGTGCGGCGCCACCGCAAAATCGACCAGCGGCACCGCGCCGAATTTGCTGTCAATCTGGCCCGCCGGCTTGACGTCGTCGGTCACGGTGTAACGGACGATGCGCGCCGCGACCTCGCTCGACGCGTCGATGAAACGCTCAGCCGCTGCGCCGGGCCGGTAGATCTCGACCGTCGCATAGGGCCCGGCCGTGCCGGCGTCGCCCCAGCTCAGCACGTCCTTGCGGGCATTGTCGAAGGCGCGGCGCTGAATGGCATAGCCGTAGTCGCTGCCCATGAGTTCGGGCATCAGCAGCTCGAAGGCCGGATAGGGGTGCTCGACCGCGGTCCAGGCTGACCGCGGCGCCGGCGGCTCCATCGGCGCCGGGATCAGGGCCGCAAGACCATCCGGCGATTGGAAAAAGCCGATCGCCGCCAGGGCAAGGCCACCCAGAGCGCCCATATAGGCGATCAGGCGGACGAACGTGGCGCGGATATCCTGCGGAACGGAACAGGCGGCCGGCCGCACGAAAGGGTTCCTTGGCAACGTTGTGTTAGTCACGTTTCTCGCTTAGAAGCGCTTCCGCTGCAGTTGCTATGCCGCTGGACGGGCGGCGAATTTTCGCTGGAGAGTTAACAATGGGTTTCAATGTCGCCGTGGTCGGGGCGACCGGCAATGTGGGCCGGGAAATGCTCGACATCCTCGCCGAGCGGTCGTTCCCCGCCGACGAAGTGATTGCGCTCGCGTCGCGGCGCAGCCAGGGCACCGAGGTCTCGTTCGGCGACCGCACGCTGAAGGTCAAGGCGCTCGAGCATTTCGATTTCTCCGGCGTCGACATCTGCCTGATGTCGGCCGGCTCCGCCGTGTCCAAGGAATGGTCGCCGAAGATTGCCGCCGCCGGCGCCGTGGTGATCGATAACTCGTCGTGCTGGCGCTACGACGCCGACGTGCCGTTGATCGTGCCGGAGGTGAATGCCGATGCGGTCACGGGTTTCCGCAAGCGCGGCATCATCGCCAATCCGAACTGCTCGACCGTGCAGCTCGTCGTCGCGCTCAAGCCGCTGCACGACCGCGCCAGGATCAAGCGCGTCGTGGTCGCCACCTATCAGTCGGTGTCCGGCGCCGGCAAGGAGGCGATGGACGAACTGTTCTCGCAGACCAAGGCGGTGTTTCAGATCGACGAGGTCGAGCCGAAGAAATTTCCGAAGCGGATCGCCTTCAATCTCATTCCGCACATCGACGTCTTCATGGAGGACGGCACCACCAAGGAAGAGTGGAAGATGGTGGTCGAGACCAAGAAGATTCTCGATCCCAAGATCAAGCTCACCGCCACCTGCGTGCGCGTGCCGGTGTTCATCAGCCATTCCGAGGCAGTGAACGTCGAGTTCGAGAACGAGATCGCGCCCGACGAGGCGCGCGACATCCTGCGTAACGCGCCGGGCTGCCTGGTGATCGACAGCCACGAGCCCGGCGGCTACGTCACGCCGTACGAGGCGGCCGGCGAGGATGCGACCTATATCAGCCGCATCCGCGAGGATGCGACGGTCGAGAACGGGCTGTCGATGTGGGTGGTGTCCGACAACCTGCGCAAAGGCGCGGCGCTCAATGCTATCCAGATCGCCGAATGTCTGATCAATCGCAAGCTGATCACGGCGAAGCAGAAGGCGGCGTAGCGGCATCCGCTCGCGGCGGCCCTTGACGCATGGTGCCGTTCCAAATCGCCGCGGCGATACCCTTCATGCCGGCGACGACCCATCCAGCGCACCTGCGGGCAGTGGTACGCTGCGTGCTGGACCGCTAACTTGTAAAAGCCGGGGGCAACAGGGGAACAAGCGATGACCGTCCGTCCGCGCCGTAGCGTGCTCTACATGCCCGGGTCCAATGCACGCGCGCTGGAGAAGGCGCGCGAGCTGCCGGCCGACGGCCTTATCCTCGATCTCGAAGACGCGGTTGCGCCGGAAGCCAAGGGGCAGGCGCGCCAGGCTATCGTCAAGGCGCTGCACGGCGGCGGCTTCGGCGACCACGAGGTGCTGGTGCGCATCAATAGCCTCGATACCCGCTGGTGGGTGGACGACCTCAATGCCGTGGCCGAAGCCAAGCCGGACGCAGTGCTGGTGCCGAAAATCTCCCATCCCGGCCAGTTGCAGGATCTGGCGGCGCGCATCGTCGACATGGGCACCGACCCGCGGGTGCGGGTCTGGGCGATGATGGAAACGCCGCTGGCGATGCTCAATGTCGGCGAGATCGCCGCCGCGGCGCTCGACTCCGAGACGCGGCTGTCGGGCTTCGTCATGGGCACCAACGACCTCGCCAAGGACACCCGCGCCAAGATCGTGCCGGGCCGCGCGCCGATGCTGCCGTGGCTGATGAGCTGTGTCGCCGCGGCGCGCGCCTACGGCCTCGATATTCTGGACGGCGTCTACAACGACCTCGGCAACGCCGACGGTTTTGTCGCGGAGTGCCGCCAGGCCTGCGACCTGGGCTTCGACGGCAAGACCCTGATCCATCCGCGGCAGATCGAGCCGTGCAACGCGGCATTCTCGCCGTCGGCCGAGGAGGTTGCGACCGCGCGCAAAATGATCGCCGCGTTCGAGCTGCCGGAGAACAAGGACAAGGGCGTCATCCAGATCGACGGCCGCATGGTCGAGCGCCTGCACGCCGAGATGGCGCGGCGCACGGTGGCGATCGCCGACGCGATCGAGCACGCGAAGCAGAAGCAGCCGGCTTGACCTGACCGTCATCCCGAGGTGGTCGCGCAGCGCGGGCCTCGGGAGGACGCGGCACGATGCACGCGCTCCGCGTCCCGCATTGGCGAAGAACATATACAAACAAGCATTTATAGGCGGTTGTGCTGGCTGGGAATTTATCCTTGACACGCGTCCCCATTTGCGTTACACAGGGAGCGTTCCTCGCTCTTTTTTGTTACGCAAAGGACGCCGGCCGGGTGACAGCGGCCGGTGGAGCGAGGCGGTTCCCGCGGGCGGAGCTCGTCACTGCGTTCCCGGGCGGCTCCGGCGCACCACGCCCGTCCGGCACCATGACCGGACTGCGAGCAGTGTCTCGCTGGACTGGGACGAGGCCAGATGCAGGTAACACCTGATGACG
>JASHQO010000222.1 GCA_030039105.1 Xanthobacteraceae bacterium | reverse complement strand
GCCGTGCTGCGGCTGACGCGGTTGCTGCGGCTTGTGGGGTTGCGGCCGCGCCGTCGATTGCTGCGGCGCCGGCGCTGCGGACTTGTCCATATACGGAATGGTCAGGCCGATCAGCTTTTCGATCGCCGCGATGGCTTTGACGTCGCTCGACCCGGCGACGATGGTGATAGCGGTGCCGCTGCGCCCGGCGCGGCCGGTGCGGCCGATGCGGTGCACGTAGTCGTCGGGGTGATGCGGTATGTCGAAGTTGTAGATGTGGCTGACGGCGGGAATGTCGAGGCCGCGCGCGGCGACGTCGGACGCGACCAGCAGCGTGGCTTCGCCTTTGCGGAACTGCTCGAGCGCCGTCATGCGCGCCGGCTGGTCCATGTCGCCGTGCAGCGCCTGCACCGAGAAGCCATGGCGGAGCAGCGAGCGGTAAAGGGTGGCGACTTCGCGCTTGCGGTTGCAGAACACGATGGCGTTCTTGAGGCCCTCGGCGGAGCGGATGAGCTGGCGCAAGGTCTCGCGCTTCTCATGATCGTCGCGGCCGGAGCGGACCAGTTGCTGGGTGGTGGTGGCGACCGTGGTGGCCGGCCTTGCGACCTCGACGCGAACCGGATTGTGCAAGAACTGTTCGGTGATGCGCTGGATCTCCGGCGGCATGGTCGCGGTGAAGAACAGGGTCTGCCGGGTGAACGGCACCAGCTTGCAGATGCGTTCGATGTCGGGGATGAAGCCCATGTCGAGCATGCGGTCGGCTTCGTCGATGACGAGAAGCTCGACGCCGGTGAGCAACAGGCGGCCGCGTTCGAAATGATCGAGCAGGCGGCCCGGCGTCGCGATCAAAACGTCGACGCCGCGCATCAGCTTGGTGTCCTGCTCGTCGAACGAGACGCCGCCGATAATCAGCGCCACGTTGAGCTTGTGGTTGGCGCCGTATTTGGCGAAGTTTTCGTCCACCTGCGCCGCGAGCTCGCGGGTCGGCTCCAGGATCAAGGTGCGTGGCATGCGCGCCCGCGCCCGGCCTTGCTCCAGCATGGTCAGCATCGGCAAGGTGAAGGCTGCGGTCTTGCCGGTGCCGGTCTGGGCGATGCCCAGCACGTCGCGCCGGGTGAGCACGTGGGGAATGGCCTGCTCTTGGATGGGGGTGGGAGTTTTGTAACCGGCCGCCGCAACGGCGGCGATAACTTTTTCGGACAAGCCGAGATGGGAAAACGACATAAACCCTCTATCGGGACCGCCTGCGATGATGAAGATCGGAACGTGAGGGAGGGCGCAGGACGGCCGAATCTGCCTCAGTTGTGCCGGAACATAGGAGGCAAACGCCGAAAGTCAACCTACCGCAGCGCAGTAAGTTAAACGGAATCCTTCACTTTTGCTCGATATCGCGAGAGGACGCTGGCCATGCCGGAAGC
Organism: Xanthobacteraceae bacterium; assembly: GCA_030039105.1. GTDB lineage: Bacteria > Pseudomonadota > Alphaproteobacteria > Rhizobiales > Xanthobacteraceae > BOG-931. The sequence continues at coordinate 4,220 of JASHQO010000222.1, read as the reverse complement.
TTCGACTGAGGGTTTACCGACGGTCCTGGTTGCAGGGCTCAATTGTTCCGCGCGGCTTTACGCGCCCCAGATCCCGCTGTTGTGGCAGTACGGTCCGGTGCTCGTCGCCGACCATCGGCGCGACGACGGCATGGCGGCGATGGCGCGGCGCATTCTGGCCGCGGCGCCGCCGCGCTTTGCGCTCGTCGGCCTGTCGATGGGCGGCTATGTCGCCTTCGAGATCATGCGCCAGGCCGCGGCGCGCGTCGCCAAGCTGGCGCTGCTCGACACCGGCGCCCGCGCCGAGACGCCGGAGCGGACCGAACAGCGCAAGCCGCTGATCGCGCTGGCGCAAAGCGGCCGCTTCAGCGAGATTTTGGACGCGCAATATCCGACCCTGGTGCATCCGAGCCGTCACGGCGACGACGCCTTGAAGGCGACGGTGCGCACGATGAACGGCGAGACCGGGCCTGAAGCCTATCTGCGCCAGCAGCGCGCCATCATCGGACGCGCGGATTCGCGGCCCGGCCTCGCGGCGATTGCATGCCCGACCCTGGTGCTGGTCGGCGACAGCGACGAGCCGACGCCGCCGGGATTGGCCCGCGAGATGGCCGGCGCCATTCCCGGCGCGAAGCTCGTCGTCGTTGCCGGCTGCGGGCATCTGTCGACGCTGGAGCGGCCCGACGCGGTGAACCAGGCGCTGGTCGAGTGGCTGCAACGCTAGCGCAATTGCCGCAGCGCCGCGCGAGCGAACTGTGCTAACGGTGCGCCGGCAAGGGATGGAGAACGAACGATGAGGTATCGCCGCTCGATCGTGACGGCATGGCTGCTCGGTGCCGCCATTTCGGCCGCTGCCGTTTTGCCGGCCGGCGCCCAGAGCGACTATCCGAGCCGGCCGATCCATCTGGTGGTCGGCTTCGCTGCCGGCGGCGGCAACGATATTTTTGCCCGGCTGGTTGCCGACAAGGCGTCGCAGATTCTCGGCCAGACGGTCGTGGTCGAGAACAAGCCCGGCGCCGGCGGCCGGCTGTCCGCCGAATACGTCTCGAACGCGGCGCCCGACGGCTATACGCTCCTGGTCGGAGCGAGCGGCGCGACCGCGATCGCGGCAGCGATCTACCCCGACCTGAAATTCCACCCGACCAAGACGCTCACCCCGCTCGCCATGATCGCCAACTTCCCGCTCTTCATGGTGACCGGCGGCGACAATCCATCGAGCAACCTCAAGGAGTTCGTCGAGTGGACCAAGCAGCATCCCGATAGGGCGAACTATGCCAGCTCGTCGCCGGCCTTCACCATCACGGTCGAGTTGCTGAAGCTCAAGAGCGGCATGGTCGGCACCATGATCCCCTACAAGAGCAGCAACGAGATGATCTTGAGCGTCATCCAGGGCCAGACCGCGATGACCATCGCCGACGGGCCGCCGACGGTGCCGCAGGTCAAGGCCGGCAAGGTCAAAGGGCTCGCCGTCACCGGCAAGGAACGCGCCAGCGAATTGCCCGACGTGCCGAGCATGGCGGAAGCCGGCTATCCCGACGTCGACGTGCATTTGTGGAGCGGCATCTTCGCGCCGATCGCGACGCCGCCGGCCATCGTCGCCAAGCTCGACAAGGCGCTCAACGAAGCCATCGCCGATCCGGGCGTGGCGGCCAAGCTCAAGGCCCTGGCGGTCAATCCCGGCGGCGCCACGCCGGCCGAGTTCAAGCGCATCATCGAGAGCGACATCGTCAAGTTCGGCGACGTCGTCAAAGCCGCCAATCTGAAGTTCGAGGAATAGCCGGTCAGGCGACCTGCTGCCTGGTTCGAGCCGCGGCAGGCTTCGGCTGCAGCAGCGCCTCGATTTCGTCGGCGGCATTTGCTGCGCCATCGACGCCGGCGAGCATCGCGGAACGCTGTTGCGCGCTGGCGCGGTAGGATGGCGAGGCGAGCACCTCCTGCGCCGCGGCCCGCATCGCCTCAGCCGACGCGTCGGCCGGCAGCGCGCGACCGGCGCCGAATTCCTGAACCGCCGCGGCGACGTAAGGTTGATCGCCGGCCGGGCCGGGGATCACCACCATCGGCACGCCGTAGCGCAGCGACCGCATCGCGGTGCCGTGGCCGCCATGGGTCATTACCAGCGCGGCGCGGCGGATGATCGGATCGTGCGCCGCGTAGTTGAGCACGACGGCGTTCGGTGGCGTAGCGAGCTCGTTCGGGGCGACGATGCCGCCGGTGGTGGCGACGACGTGCACCGCTAGATCGGCGAGCGCGTCGAGCGCCCGCTGCACCTTGTCGACGTTGCGTTGCTCGAAGCCGGTGGAGAAGCTGACCAGGACGAGCGGCGTCGGATCGCTGTCCGGCCACGGCAGCGGCGTCGGCACGGCGAATTTTTCGTCTTCCAGCACCGGACCGGTGTGGCGCACCATGTCCCAGCCGGGCAGGGGAGCGGCATCGAACGCGGCGAGGCTGGTCGAGACGATGCGGTCGTTGCCCTGCCACAGCTCGTCGAGCGAAGGATGGCCGGCAAAGCCCGCCTGCCGGCGCATGCCGTCGAAGATGCCGAAAAATCTCCGCCACATGTCGAGTTGGCGGAACACGAAGGTGTGCACGAACACCGCGGTCGGCTGCGCGAAGTCGCGCGCCTGATGCAGGGCGGCGGGAAACATGGCGTCGATCAACACGGCGTCCGGCGTCTCGGCGGCGACGGTGGCCTTGATCTGGGCTTCGACCGCGGGCGAGGTGAGATAGCAGGCGGCCCGCGTCATGAAGTGGCCCTGCGGATAAAGCTCGACCTGGGCGTAGGCGTCGGTGATCTCGATGGCGCGGAAGCCCGCGGTCTTGACCCGCGGCACCATCTCGGGCCGTCCGGCAAAGGCGACGCTGTGGCCGCGCTCGGTGAGGACGCGGGCGACGCCGAGGCTAGGCGGCAGGTTCCCGCCGCCCGACCAGTTCAGCCACAGTATCCGTGCCATGGGTGTTCTCCTCTACGATGATACCCGCGATCATGTTGCGCACGATGGCCTCGGCCGCCGCGCGCGGCAGCGCCATGTCGCGCCGCAATATTTTCCAGACGTAGACGTCGGTGATCACCACCAGCGCGGTGAGTAGCTGCGTGCGCGCGGCGCCGTGCAGCCGCTCGAGCTGCGGCGCGAAGATCGCCTTGACGCCGTCGCGATGATTGTCGCGGCCCTGATCGAGTGTCGCCTTCAAGGCCGGCCGGCGGCGCTCCTCATCGAGGCGCTGCATGACCAGATCGCCGACATTCTCATAGATGTCGAAGAACGCGGCCACGGCGGCCTCGACGTCGCCGGCGGGCGCCGGCGGCAGATACGCGCCACCCGCCGCCATCTCCTCGAGCGCCGCATAGATCAGCTCGTCCTTGCTGCCGAAGATGCGCAGGATGGTCTGCACCGTGGTATCGGCGCGGCGCGCGACCTCCTCCAGCGTGAACTCCTCGGCCGGCCGGCCGGCATAAAGCTCCATGGCGGCGCCGCGGATGCGCTGCCGGGTGGCTTGCGCCTTGGCGGCCCGGGTCGTCATGGAGTAGGCGCGCTTTCGCTTTTTCATATTAGTGAGACTTACACCAATATATTTTCATGTCAATAGCACTAATATGAAATTCGGAGCGCCGGCCTGGCCCGGCTTTTGCCAGCGTGAAGGCGGGCCGGCGAGCGAGGCCCGCCCGGACTTGGCCCCAATCGCGGGCCAGCTTGGGTCGCGCGGGAAGGGGACGATGATGAAGCTCTTTTGCAGCCTTGGCGTTGCCGGCGCCTTGCTCGCCGGCAGCGGCGCCATGGCCGACGACATCGACTTGTCGGCCTGGACCTGCCAGCAGTTCCTGTCGGCGAGCAAGGAGGACGTCGGCGTGATCCTGGCCTGGCTCGACGGCTATTACAAAGAAGAGGACCAGCCGCCGGTCATCGACACCGACCAACTGGTCGCCAAGGCGAAAAAGCTCGGCCAATACTGCGCCGCCCATCCCGACGAGGATTTGATCGGGGTGACCGACAAGCTGTTCCAGAAACAATGACGCGGCCGCCACCGGTCGGGGCGCGGCTTAAGCCGGGCGGCGCGGCGTGATGCTGGCGCCGCCGCTCACGGGGACGGGCTCGGCGCCGACGAGGGCGTGGCGACAAAATTTTTTGTCGCCGCCCTATTGACACGGTCACGGCGGTAATTACCTCAAGCCCACTTCGCTCGTTGAGGGCGTGTTCTCGAGGCAAGCCTGACCATGGAGCGAAGGCGGTCCCCGCGGGCGGATT
>JASHQO010000221.1 GCA_030039105.1 Xanthobacteraceae bacterium | reverse complement strand
AGAGCGCGATTCGCGCATCACGCTGTCCCGGGAGGCCACGGTCATCTCCTACGGCGAAGCGGCCGACGGCGTCGTCACCACCGCGCGGCGCGCGGCCGACGCGGCGAGCGCCGACCAGGTGCTCGTCGTATTCCTCAAGCAGGACTATACCCTCCAGCGCCTCAGCGGCTGGGACGCGCTGGGCATGCGCGGCACTTGCAGCGGCGGTTTCAGGCTTCTCGCCTCCGGGACCGCCGAGCAGATCCTGCCGGTGAGCTACGACAAGATTCAGGCGCGGACGATGATGCCGGTCGCGCATCTCCTCTGGAGCGGCGCCTGGGCTGGCATCGCCGCCGCGGCGGTCGATCGCGCCCGCGCCTTCGTGCGCAAGGCCGCGCACGGCGCCGGCGGCGCCATGCCGCCAGGCGCGCAGCATCTGACGCGCGCCAACGCGTCGCTGCGCACGTTGCGCAGCCTGATCGCCGCGGCGCTGCAGCGGTTCGAGGCGGCGTCGTCCGATCCCGCCGCGCTCGAGGCGGTCGATGTGCAGACTGCCATGAACATGCTCAAGGTCAATGCCTCCGAGCTTGCGGTCGCGACCGTGATGAGCGCGATGCAGGCTTGCGGGCTCGCGGGCTATCGCAACGACAGCGAGTTCAGCATCGGCCGGCATCTGCGCGATATCCTGTCGTCGCCGGTGATGATCAGCAACGATCGGATTCTCGCCAATATCGGGGCGGCGACGCTGCTCGGCGGCATGCCGACTTCGCTGCGCGACTGAAACGGAACAACCACAACAACAACCATACCAAGAGGCGTAACAATGAATTTGGCGTTCAAAGAACCGGCAACGCCGGCACGCTCGCTCGATTCGATCGCCGAGGCGCTGTTGCTGCCGACCGGCATCGACGGCGTCTATGCGCGCACCGCCATGTTCGAGCAGGTCGTCGGCGGGCTGATGACGCTGATCTCGCGTCATTGCGAGCCGGATGCCGAAGTGTTGCGCTTTCCGCCGGTGATGAGCCGCCGCCAGGTGGAGAAATCCGGCTACCTGAAGAGCTTCCCGCACTTCCTCGGCTGCGTCTGCTGCCTCGGCGGCACCGAGGCGGAGGTCAACGCCGCCGCGGATCGCAGCGACAATGGCGGCGATTGGACGTCGGCATTGGCGGCAGCCGATCTCGTGCTCAGCCCGGCCGCCTGCTATCCGGTCTATCCGCTGGTGGCGAGCCGCGGCGCCGTGCCCGCCAAGGGGCTGACCTTCGACGTCGCCTGCGATTGCTTCCGCCGCGAGCCGTCGAAGATGCTCGACCGCCTGCAGTCGTTCCGCATGCGCGAATATGTCCGCATCGGCACGCCCGAGCAGGTCGATGAATTCCGCCGCGCCTGGATGACCAAGGCGCAGGGCATCGCCAACCAGTTGGCGCTGCCGTGGCAGATCGATAACGCGAGCGACCCGTTCTTCGGCCGCGGCGGCAAGCTCATGGCGATGAGCCAGGTCGAGCAGGCGCTGAAGTTCGAGTTGCTGGTGCCGATCCGCTCCGCCGACCAGCCCACCGCCTGCATGAGCTTCAACTATCACCGCGACCACTTCGGCACGGCGTGGAGCCTGCGCACCGAGCGCGGCGAGGTGGCTCATACCGGCTGCGTCGCGTTCGGCATCGACCGCCTGGCGCTTGCGATGTTCGCCACCCATGGCATCGACCTGCCGCACTGGCCGGTCGCCGTGCGCCGCGCGCTGTCGCTTTGAAGCGGCCGTCGTCGCCGATCAACGCTTCGGCAGCGTGGTTGACACGGCTCTAAACGCCGAGCAGCGCGTATTCGGTGTCGGCGAGGTCGCCGAGGCGCGGGCGCTGCGGGCCCTTGAAGTACTTCGCCATGCTGCCGGGGCAATATATGCCGAACAGGCCGGGGATGGCGCCGTTTGAATCGACGATGACGAACGGCTTGCCGCGCCATGCCAAGGTGCGGCCGATCGGCCCGGCGAAGCGGACGAAATCGCCGACGTCGGCGCAGTAGATCAACTGCGCGCATGGGATCATCCGCCTGGCGAGCCGCGGGCGGAACACAAACGGGTAAGCGCGCTCCGCGGTCTCGCACCACAGGCTGATGCAGCCGTGTTCGGCATGGCGCAGCAACAGCGCGCGCTCGGCGGGATCGAAACTCGCCGACGGCGTCCGTGCTGCATCGAAGATGCGCACGTTATCGGCCGCCCGCTTGAACGTCGAGAGCGCGATGAAGATGCCGTCGCAATAGCGCGAAAAGCCCTGCGCCTCGATGATCGGCCAGGTGTGCGGCGCCGCCGACACGTTCGTGTAGGTGACGTCGCGGCGGCCGAGCGTGTGGGATACCAGGAGCGGCGCATAGGCGCGGAACGCCGGCTCGACATACCAGCTCGACAGATTGCACCGGGTCGCGGCGCGATCGCCATCGCGCATCGTCGAGCAGATCATCAGGATGGCGCCGACCGGCGCGCCGCCGCTCTCGAGGAGGTAACCATATTGCGGCAAACCTGCCGGCGCAGCGCGATGCGCGAGTTGTTGCAGCGCGTCGCACCAGAACTGCCGCGTGTGGTTCGGGAACCCGCGATTGAGCAGCGCTGCGACGGCGGCAAAATCGCCTTCAGCGATCTGACGGCAGCGGATTGCCGGAACCGGGCGCTCCATGCGAGGTAACCACGCGCGCTTCGTGAACTTGATTGTAATCTTGCGTGAATATACCGGCGCCGGGTGAAGAAACAGTAGGCCGCATGTCATGAGCATAAAATTAACCATAGTGGATCAGATGAAGCAGATCGCGCGCGAGCACGGCAAGACGCTGGCGCCGCTCTCCGACGATCTCGTGCTTCTGGATTCGGGCCTCGATTCGCTGGGCTTCGCCGTGCTGGTCGCGCGTCTCGAGGACACGCTCGGCGTCGATCCGTTCACGACCGCCGAGGATGCGATGTTTCCCGTCACCCTCGGCGACTTCGTGAAGGTGTACGAGAATGCCGCGCAACAGCGTGCAGTCGCTTAGGCGCATCATCGCGGCGGCATCGTCGGAGCGGTTCCTGTGGGATCGCGCGGCGCAGGTCTGCGTTACGCGGCTTGCGCACGGCACCGCCCTTGGCGGCCGGCTCGCCGAGCTGACCGGCCGCTCCGTCGCGATCGCGACGGCGAGCCAGCTCACTGCCGCTTTGGCGCTGATCGAGCTCGACGGCGTGGCGCGGCGCCTGACGATTTTGCCGGCCGACACCGATCATCTGCCGGAGCTGATGGCCTGCGCCGAGGTCGACGCCGTCGTGGTCGACGACGGCACGCCGCCCAGCGCGGCGTTCGACCGCCTCGTGCGCGTCGCCTGCACACCGGCGGTCGTGCCGGCTGATCCGCAATCCGCGGCACAGACGCGAACCGAGTGGGTGCTGCTCACCTCCGGCACGTCCGGCGTGCCGAAAATGGCGGTGCACGATCTTGCCAGCTTGACCGCTCCGGTCGGCGCCGGACAGCGCCGCGACGGCGCCGTGGTCTGGGGCACGTTTTACGACATCCGCCGCTACGGCGGCCTGCAGATTTTCTTGCGCGCGATCCTCGGCAACGCGTCGCTCGTGCTGTCGAGCGCCGGCGAGCCGATCGCCGATCATTTGACGCGGCTCGGCCGCTGCGGCGTGACCCATCTGTCGGGTACGCCGTCGGCGTGGCGCCGCGCCCTGATGAGCCCGCGGATCGAGAAAATCGCGCCGCGCTATGTGCGCCTGTCCGGCGAGATCGCCGACCAGGCCATCCTCGATAGCCTGCGCGCGACGTTTCCGGACGCCAGCATCGGTCACGCATTTGCGTCGACCGAAGCGGGCGTCGCCTTTGCGGTCGATGACGGCATCGCCGGATTTCCGATTGCGTTTCTGGAGCATGACAACGACGGCGTCGAACTGCGGCTCATCGACGGTTCGCTGCGTATCCGCTCGCCGCGCACCGCGTCGCGCTATCTCGGCGACCAGCCGGCATTGCGGGCCGCCGGCGGTTTCGTCGACACCGGCGACATGATCGAGCAGCGCGGCAACCGCTTCGTTTTTGCCGGCCGGCGCGGCGGCATCATCAATGTCGGCGGCCTCAAAATCCATCCCGAGGAGATCGAGGCGGTCATCAACCGGCACCCGCAGGTCCGCATGTCGCTGGTGCGGCCGAAGCGCAGCCCGGTGACCGGCGCGATCGTCGTCGCCGACGTCGTGCTCAAGCCCGACGGCGCCGGCGCCACGCCGCAGGTCAAGCACGACATTCTCGAATTGTGCCGGCAAACGTTGCCGCGGCACAAGGTTCCGGCCGCCATCAGCATCGTGCCGTCGATCGAGGTGGCGCCGACCGGCAAATTGGCGCGGCGCCATGGCTAAGGCGTTGCGCAGCGTTCTCGTCACCGGCGCAAGCCGCGGCCTCGGCCTCGGCATGGCGCGGCAGCTCGCCGGCGCCGGCTATCGCGTCATCACGCTGGCGCGGCAACAGACCAAGGCGGTCGCCGAAGCGATGGCCGAAACGAAACGCGCCAAGCGCGGCGCGCTGCATTTCGTGCCGTTCGACCTCGGCGAGATCGACGCCATCCCGGAGCTGGTGAAGGATCTGCGCAAGGAATTCGGCCCGCCGTTCGGCCTCGTCAACAATGCCGGGATCGGCCACGACGGCGCGCTTGCCATGATGCACAATTCGCAGATCGAAGAGCTGATCCGCATCAACACGCTGTCGCCTATCGTGCTGACCAAATACGTGGTGCGCTCGATGATGTCGGAGCGTGCCGGCCGCATCGTCAACGTCGCCTCGATCATCGGCTTCACCGGCTATAGCGGGCTTTCGGTCTATGCCGCCACCAAGGCCTCGATGCTTGGCTTCACCCGCTCGCTGGCGCGCGAAGTCGGCCGCCTCGGCATCAATGTCAATGCCGTGGCGCCCGGTTTCGTCGATACCGAGATGACCCACGGCCTGACCGGCGAGCAGCGGGCGCAAGTAGTGCGGCGGAGCGCACTGCGCCGGCTCGCCGAAGTGAGCGATATTGCCGACGCGGTCGAGTATCTGCTCAGCGACAAGGCGCGTAACGTGAGCGGAACCGTGCTCACAGTCGACGCCGGAGCCACCGCCTAGCGATTAAAGCCGCAGCGCGCCGCAACAGATACTTTCGAACAGCGCGCGATCGAGCTTTACGTAGGTGTGCCGGCTCGGATCGTCGAAATAGATCGGCTCAGCCGTTACCGCCGGATCGAAACCCTCGCGCACCAGATCGCTCTTCTGATGCTTGAACGTCGCCGTCACGGCGATGCGCTCCTGGATGCGCAAGAACAGCGGCCGGGCATAGGCCGGCAAGGCGCGCGCGAGGTGCTGCCGCAGTTGCGCGAGATCGAGCGTGTCGTCGGCGACCAGCGCGGCCATGCCGGCGGCGCCTTCGGCGCCGGGGACGGCGACGCCATAAACCGTCGCCTCGGCAATGCCGGGAAAGCTGGTGAGCGCCGCGGCAACCTCCGAAGTCGCGACGTTCTCGCCCTTCCAGCGGAAGGTGTCGCCGATGCGGTCGACGAAATAGAAG
>JASHQO010000220.1 GCA_030039105.1 Xanthobacteraceae bacterium | reverse complement strand
TTTGATGGTGAAGGAGAGCGCGATGCCGAATAAACTCATCGCGGCCGCGGCGGTCGCACTTGTGGCAGCCGCCGTTGCCCCGGCGCAGGCCGAGCCGGTCAAGAACGTCGTCCTCGTCCACGGCGCCTTCGCCGACGGCTCCGGATGGCGGCAAGTCGCCGACATACTTGCCAAGGACGGCTATACGGTCAGCGTGGTGCAGGAGCCGCTGACATCGCTCGCCGACGACGTCGCGGCGACCAAAAGGGTGCTGGATCTGCAACAGGGCCCCGTCCTCCTGGTCGGCCATAGCTACGGCGGGGTGGTCATCACCGAAGCGGGCAATGCGCCGAACGTCGTCGGCCTGGTCTACATCGCCGCCTTCATCCCCGATCGGGGCGAGAGTGCGCTTGGCCTGCTCGCGCAGGCGCCCGCCGCCAACAACGACATCCGCGCCACCAAGGACGATTTCCTGTACCTCGAGCCGGCCGCCTTCGCCGCCGATTTTGCTGCCGACGTCCCGCCCGCCCAGGCGAAGTTCATGGCGCATTCCCAGGCGATGGTGGCCAAGGCCGCCGCCGGCGCGACGGTGACGGCAGCCGCCTGGCATCAGAAGAAGAGCTGGGCGCTGGTCGCCACTCGCGACCACAACATCAATCCCGATCTCGAACGCAGCATGGCCAAACGGGCCGGCAGCGAAACGATCGAGGTTCCCGGCAGCCACGCGGTCTACCTGTCCAAGCCGGATGACGTGGCGCGTTTGATCGAACGGGCGGCAAAGACGTCTGCCCAGTAATCTGCCCGGTAACCCCTCCATCCACCACGAAGCCAACAGCGTCCGCGCCTGAGCCGAAATCGCCCCGTGCAGCGGCGGAGCCTGGATTGCATCCGGCGCCGCAATCGCTACTTTGGCGGCCGATTTTCACTGCATGTCGAGGAACTGCATGCGCTTGATGCTGTGGATCGCCTGCGTGCTGTTGTCGACGCTCGGTTCGGCCTCGGCGCAGAAGATCACCATCGCGGTGGTGCCGAGCGTGCCCGGCGGCACGACCTATGTGGCGCTCGACAAGGGCTACTTCCGCGATGCCGGCCTCGACGTCGACATCGAGCGCATCGATTCGCTCGGCAAAGCCGTGGCGTTTCTCGCCACCAATCAGGTGCAGGTGGCGCAAGGCGGCATCAATGCCGGTTTCTACAACGCGGTGGCGCAGGGCCTGCCGGTGGCGCTGGCGCTGGAAAGCGGCTCGTCGCCGACCTACCACCAGATCATCGTCCGCACCGACCTGAAGGATCGGATCAAGACGCCGGCCGATCTCAAGGGCCGCACCGTGGGCCTGAGCTCCGCCGGCTCGACCTCGATGTACGAGGTCGCCTCGGTGCTGGCCGCGGCCAAGCTCGATCTCAAGGACGTCCAGGCCAAGAACCTGTCGTTCTCGCAGATGGCGGCGGCCATGAGCAACGGCGCGCTCGACGCGGCGATAGAAGTGGCACCGTTCACCGAGCGCATCGTCGAGCAGAAGATCGGCGTGCCGTGGCTCGATCCCGACGACTATATCCACCCGCTGCCGATGAGCAGCGTCGGCTATATCGTCAATACCGACTGGGCGAAGCAGAACCGCGACACGGCGAACAAGCTGTTCGTCGCGTTGGCGCGCGCCGGCCGCGACTATTGCCAAGCCTATCACCACGGGCCGAGCCGCGCCGGCATCGTCGATATCCTGCTCAAATACCGCATCGGCACCGACCGCGAGCTGCTCGACCGCATGGCCTGGCAGTCGCGCACTGCGAACGGCGCGTTCAATATCGCCAGCATCGTCGACATGCAGGCGTTCTTTCAGCGCGAAGGCGTGATCGCAAAAACGTCGCCGGCGGAAAAGCTGGTCGACCCGAGCTATGCCGCCGACGTGGCGAACGAGCTCGGGCCGTTCGAAGTCGCCAACACGGCAAGCACGCTGAAGGGGTGCGGTCAGTAGCCGCTAAGTAGCCCGGATGGAGCGAAGCGTAATCCGGGACTGACTCAACGCTGCTACGCTGCCCCCGGATATCGCTTCGCTCATCCGGGCTACACGAGGAAACTAATGGCAATAAAAGTTCGTCGCGTGGTGACCGGTCACGACGTCGATGGCCGTTCCACCTTCCTCATCGACGCCGCTACCCCGCACGTCTTCCAACGCACCAAGGGCAGCGCCATCGTGCATGAGCTGTGGGAGACGAGGCGGACGCCCGCCGACAATCGCGGCAATGCCGACGTCATCGATCGCGGCCACCGCCTGGCGCCGCCGAAGGGCGGCTCAGTGTTCCGCGTCATCGAATATCCGCCGGACCGCGAACGGCTGGCCGCCTTCGCCCACGAGGAGGCGCTGCCGGACGACGGCTCCGGCCGGGCGCAAGCGACCGACCGCAACAGCCCGCGCCATGCCGGATTTCACAAGACCGCGACCGTCGACTATGCGATCGTTCTCTCCGGCGAGATTTTCGCCATGATGGACGACGGCGAGGTGCTGCTGACAGCCGGCGACGCGCTGATCCAGCGCGGCACCAATCACGCCTGGAGCAATCGCACCGACGAGACGGCGGTAGTGGCGTTCGTGCTGATCGACGCCGAGCCGGTGTAGCCCGGGTTGAGCGTCAGCGACGTCCGGGAGCCGCATTGCCGCCGCTCGATCGGCCCCGGATGTCGCTCCGCTCATCCGGGCTACTTATTCTTATTCAGCTCCGGCACCTCGAAATCTTCCCAGCCCGGCACGTCGGCGACGTCGTAGAATTTCTCGCCGAACGGCCGCGTCGCGTCGATGCCGATCGCGGACGAGACGCGCATCGTGCGGTCCCGCGACAGATCGACCGACGGATCGGACGGACCGGCCGGCACATTGTCGACGACGATGACGTCGCGCGCCGGCTGGACGCGAAACGCGAGCGCCCATTCGACCTCGGTCGAGGAATGCACGTCGACGTCGGGATCGACGATGACGGTCCATTTCGGCCGAATGTTGCTCGACATCGCCGACAAGATCACTTGGCGGGCCTCGCCGGCGAAGCGCGGCTCCATGGCAATCACCACGTAGAACGACACGCCGGCCGAGGCGCGCACCGAGACCTGCCTGACGGTGGGGAATTGGCGCTTGAGCTGGCGCAGGAACGAAGCCTCGAACGGAATCTGCTTGAGGATGTGGTTCTCGGTCACCGGCTTGCCGGTGAGCAGGCCCTGGAAGATCGGTTGCTTGCGATGCGTGATCGCAGTGATGCGCGCTACCGGCTTCTGCGACGGCCGCGTGTAGTAGCCGGTATATTCGCCGAGCGGGCCTTCGAGCACGGTGTTGTCGAGATCGACCTCGAATTCGATGACCACTTCGGCGGTCGCCGGCACCTTCACGTCGCAGGTCTTGCATTGCACGAGCTCGACCGGCGCGCCGCGCAGGCCGCCGGCCAGCGCCCAGTCGTCGGTGGTGTCGGGCACCTGCACCTGGCAGGTATAGGCGATGATCGGGTCGACGCCGATGATCAGCGCCGCCTTCGGCACGATGCCGAGCTTCTTGCACTTCGCCAGATTTTTTCCGAAACGGTGGAACGGCTGCGCCGAGAACGAGAACGTATCCTTGCCGAGGATGAGAAAGCGATAGTGGCCGACGTCCGGCACGCCGGTTTCCGGATCGTGCGACACGACGATGCCCGGCGTGATGTAGCGGCCGCCGTCCTTCGGGCTGTACTGCGGCACCGGGAAATTACGGATGTCGATGGCGTCGCCTTCGATGATCGCGTCGTGGCACGGCGCGCCGTTCTTGGCCGCGACCGGCGCAATCGGGTGGTCGAGGCCGTGCAGCACTTTGTCGAAAATCTCGTCCTCGTCGGCCTCGAAGGCGAGCAGCGCCTTGCTGCGCGTCGAATAGACGCCGGCGACCAGCGGATAGTCGGTGCCGTTGTCGTTGAACATGATCGCCGGGCCGTTGCGGACATAACTCTGCTTCATCGCCTTGCCGACGTCGTTGAGCGCGACCGGGCGGTTGACGTCGATCAGCTCGCCGTGCTGGCGCAGCACATCGAGGAATTGGCGGAAGTCGGCAAACGGCATCGTTCGTTATTCCCTAACGTCGTCATGGCCGGGCTTGTCCTGCCATCCACGTCTGGTCGCGCCCATAGTGAAAGACGTGGATGCCCGGCACAAGGCGCACATGGCCGGGCATGATGCGGGAAGTATTCCTGGGGCTCAGAGCAGCAAAGAAGAGGCGCGTCACATCACGTCGCCCATCGCCACCTCGCCCGCCGCGGGCGGCCGCCGGTAGAATTCCGGATTCATCCGGCTCACCGGACCCTCGCGCGCAAGCGCAGCGGCTGCCGCTTGAACTTGCCATAGCCGGCGTTCTCGCCCGCCCTGGGCTCGTGCCAATGGACGCCGTCGGGTGTGTCGTGCATTGGAATTGCTCCGTTTTTACGCCCCGTTGCTTCACATTCGCATCCACGACAATGTCGCGACATTCATGCGTTGCGCGGCTATGCGATTTGCAGTACTGACCGCTCGCGATCTTCAGGGCAAGATGCTGATAAGGCTTCAGTTCTTTCTTATTCTAAAGTAAAGAAGAAGACGCAATGGCAAGGCCTTCATCGACCCGACGTCGCGCGTTCGCCGCGTTTGCCGCCGCGTGGCTG
>JASHQO010000219.1 GCA_030039105.1 Xanthobacteraceae bacterium | reverse complement strand
CGGCGGCCTCGAGTTCCGTGCGGGTCTTCTGGTCGGTAGCCATGATCGCCTCCGCGGTTTAGCTATGGAAAGATAAAGTCGTGAATCGCTTCTTGCCATAGCCCCGCCGGACCCCGCCCGTTGACCGTGAAAAACCGCGAACTTCTGGAATCGCTGTTCCGTGCGGCGGTCGGCGCGGCGCACCCGTCGCGCTGCCTGCCGCCGAATCTGCCCGAACCGCCGGAGCGCGGGCGGCTGATCGTACTTGCCGCGGGCAAGGGCGGCGGCTCGCTGACCGAAGCGGCGGAACAACATTATCTTGCGCGCATGCCGGCAAACCGCCTCACCGGCGTCGCCGTCACCCGTCACGGCTATGGCCGACCGACCAGGCACATTCCGGTGGTCGAGGCCGGCCATCCGGTGCCTGACGCGGCCGGGCTTGCCGGCGCCGAGCGGATGCTGGAGCTTGCCGATTCGGCAACCGCCGACGACCGCGTGCTGGTGCTTTTGTCCGGCGGCGCCTCGGCCAATCTGATCGCGCCGGCGGCCGGCATCACGCTCGAAGAGAAACAGGCGACGACGCGGGCGCTGTTGCGCAGCGGCGCGAATATCGGAGAGATCAATTGCGTGCGCAAACATCTCTCCCGCATCAAGGGCGGAAGGCTCGCCAAGCGCGCCTATCCGGCTCGGGTTGCGACGCTGGCCATTTCCGACGTGCCGGGTGACGACCCTGCGGTGATCGGTTCGGGACCGACGGTGCCGGATCCGACGACGCTCGCCGACGCCCGCACCATCGCCGCGAAATACCGGCTCGATCTACCGCAAGCCGTGATCCGGGCTCTTGAGGATCCCGCCAACGAATCGCCGAAACCGGGCGATCCGGCATTCGCCGCTACGAGCTTCAAGATCATCGCCCGGCCGGCGGACGCGCTTGCCGCGGCGGAGGCCCGCGCCCGCGACGCCGGCTACGACACCGTCGTGCTCGGCGACCGTCTGCAGGGCGAGGCCCGCGAGGTTGCCGCCGAGCACGCCAAAATTGCCCGCACGGCCGCGGCGGCGGGCCGCCGTGTGGCGATCCTGTCGGGCGGCGAACTGACGGTCACCCTGCGCGGTAACGGCCGCGGCGGCCCCAATCAGGAATACGCTTTGGCGCTCGCCATCCATCTCGGCGGCGCCAAAGGCATTGCCGCGATGGCCGCCGATACCGACGGAACCGATGGCGGCCGGGGCGCGCCGGACGACCCGGCGGGGGCCTTTATCGACGATACGACGCTCGGGCGCGCCAAAACCGCCGGCCTCGATCCCGCCGCGTTTCTCGCCGACAACAATTCCACGGGGTTTTTCAACGGCATCGGCGATCTGTTCACGCCTGGTCCGACGTTCACCAACGTCACCGACTTCCGCGCCATCGTCGTTGACAGGCCGTCGCAATGACGCGGAATCTGCACCGGCTATGAGTCCAACGGCATTCCCGAAAATGGCGGTGAGCGCGCTGTTGGCGAGCGCAATCGTGGCGGCTGCGCTGTTCGCTTCGGCCCGCCCCGCCGCAGCCGATTTCCGGCTGTGCAACAACACATCGAGCCGGGTCGGCATCGCGGTCGGCTACAAGGACGCCGAGGGCTGGACCACCGAAGGCTGGTGGAATTTGCCGGCGCGGACCTGCGAAACCGTGCTGAAGGGAAATCTTGTCGCTCGTTATTATTATGTCTACGCCATCGATTATGATCGCGGCGGCGAATGGATGGGGCAGGCTTTCATGTGCACCCGCGACAAGGAATTCACGATCCGCGGGATCGGCGACTGCCTGGCGCGCGGCTACGACCGCAGCGGCTTTTTCGAAGTCGATACCGGCGAGCAGCGGGCCTGGACGGTTCAGCTCACCGAATCGAGCGAGCAGCCGGTGCAGAAGCCGTCGACGACCGTGAACAATCCGGCGAGTACAAACCCGGTCATCGGCGCCGCGCCGCCGTTGCCGCCACCGGCAGCGCCGCCGAAAGGAAGCAAGACCCCATGAGGCGGCAGCGGCGGACCAAGGTCGTTGCCACGCTCGGTCCGGCGTCCGGAAATCGCGAAATCATCAGCCGGCTGTTCCAGGCCGGCGCCGACGTATTCCGCATCAATATGAGCCACACCAATCACGAGCGCATGCGCGAATTGGTGGCAAGCATCCGCCAGGTCGAAACCGAACATAATCGGCCGATCGGCATCCTGGTCGATCTGCAAGGCCCGAAGCTCCGGCTCGGCACGTTCAAGGACGGCGGCGCCGAGATCGACAAAGGCCGGGACTTTATCCTCGATGCCGATCCGGCGCCCGGCGACGCGCGGCGCGTGCAACTGCCGCATCCGGAAATCTTCGCCGCCATCAAGCCGGGCGACTCGCTCCTCATCGACGACGGCAAGCTGCGGCTGATCGCGACCGAGGTCGAAGACAGACGCATCGTCGCGCAGGTCGAGGTTGGCGGCAAAGTGTCGAACCGCAAGGGGGTGAGCCTGCCGGACACCATCATCCCGCTTGCGGCGCTTACCGCGAAGGACATTGCCGATCTCGAAGCCGGGCTCGATGCCGGCGCCGACTGGATCGCACTGTCCTTCATTCAGCGGCCGGAGGACATCGCGGATGCGAAGAAGCTCACGCGCGGCCGCGCCGCGGTGATGGCCAAGATCGAGAAGCCGCAAGCGGTGGCGCGGCTCGGCGACATTCTCGAACTGGCCGACGCACTGATGGTCGCGCGCGGCGATCTCGGCGTGGAAATGCCGCTGGAAAAAGTCCCCGGCGTGCAGAAGGAAATGACGCGCGCCTGCCGCCGTGCCGGCAAGCCGGTCGTCGTCGCCACCCAGATGCTGGAATCCATGATTGCGAGCCCGGTGCCGACGCGCGCCGAAGTCTCCGACGTCGCCACCGCTATTTTCGACGGCGCCGACGCGGTCATGCTGTCGGCGGAATCGGCGTCCGGCCAATATCCGGTCGAAGCGGTGGCCACCATGAACCGCATTG
>JASHQO010000218.1 GCA_030039105.1 Xanthobacteraceae bacterium | reverse complement strand
AAGCACCTGGCGGCGAGCCTGGCGGAGGATAACGAACTGTCGAAGAAACAGGCTGAAGCCATTCTTGGCGGCCTGGTCGGCAACATCGTCAAGCATCTCAAGAAAGGCGAGCGTATCCGCATCGGCGGCCTCGGCATTCTGCAGGTCCGCAAACGCGCCGCACGCATGGGCCGCAATCCGGCCACCGGCGAGGCGATCCAGATCAAGGCCAGCAAGAAGGTCGCGTTCCGCGCCTCGAAGGAGCTGAAGGAAGCGATCTGAGCGTTTAAGTTTCGTCGGTAGCGGATCCGAAGACACGGATCCCGCAGCATTCCGCCCGCTTACGCGCTGCCATGCCACAGCGCGCAGGCGGGCGGTTTAGTGTTGCCGGAATGGTGCTGTTGCAAACAAGCCCGTCAGCGATGCTGTCAGCCGCGCCCTTGCGCCGCGATGTTCCGAAGCGATAAATCGTGGCCCTGGCGTTGGGCTTTGGGCGGTTAGCTCAGTTGGTAGAGCGTCTGCTTTACAAGCAGGATGTCGGCGGTTCGAGCCCGTCACCGCCCACCAGCCTTCGCAAGCGGCACGTCGCGGCTGTCGCGCCGAAGCTCGTCTTGGGCTGAAGGCAAACTCCTCACCGTTTGCTCGGCTCGCCGCGCCTTCTGGCGCCAAGACTCCGGTCACATTCCGGAGCCTGGTTTCCGCATGTAACAAATTAGCCTCAGGCGACCGAAAAAGATTCGCCGGGGGTGCTCCTGCACTGACGCCACGGCAGGAAGTGTGTCATCGTTTGAATCCTAACCGCGGGCCGGGTGCCCCTGAACATGAGGATCGTATGTTACGGATATCGCCTGTAACGATCGCGCTTCTGTTTGCCGCCGGGCCGGCCGCGCTGGCGCAGCTCCCGCCGCAACCGCCGCCAGTGCAGGGAATGAGCATCAATCAGGGCACCGACCAGGAACGCGCGGCTTGCCATCCGGACGTGATGCGCTTCTGTAAGACGTTAGTGCACGATAACGGCCAGGACGACGTGTTCGCCATTCTCGGTTGCCTGCAATCCAACCGCTCGCGGATCAGCGGTGCGTGCCAGCAAGTGCTGGCAAGCCACGGCCAATAAGCGATCTGCGGCAGCGCCGGCCGCAGCCGTTCCAACCCAACCTAACCGAGCGCCTCTCCGCCCGGCGCGTGCAACGGGCTCTGGCTATCGACGTGCGCGACATGCTCGGCGAGCCGCACCCAGGACTGCGCCAAGGTCAGCCACAGCGCCCGGTCGCCATCGGCTTGCGAGAGCCGCGCCATCGCAAAGCATTCTTCCGCGCACTTGCGGTGATCCTGAGGAGTTCCCATGACACCCGTCCCGACTGACACAACAACTGGCATTGAACCGGGCGACTGCGGCAGGGGCAGGATCGTCGGGTGGCAAAATGCCGGCAGAGTGAACTCCGACGCGGACGGAGAGTCTGCCAAGCCAGAATTGCGTCGAAAGCATGATGCAGGCTTCTTTATAAGGAAAACCTAGAAGAATTGGCCAGCCTTGAGTGGATCATTGTTAAATTATTGCTAAATATATGCAAAATCTGTATAGATGCACTGCAGCAAAATCGTTTTGCGGCGCACCATGAGGACCCTATATGTGGGTTCCAATCAAACAATATCGAGGAAAGAGGCCGCAAAATGCTTTTGGCGATCATCCGTTTCCTCCACGCCTGGAAGCGTTACGGCGTGGCGGTGAGGGAACTCTCAAACCTCAACGATCGCGAACTGGCCGACATCGGAATAACCCGTTCGGACATTCCGCGGCTGGCGTGGGAGCACGCGCAGGCATAGATACCCGACCAACCAAGATAGCTTCCAGCAGCGCCCGCCTCGTGCGGGCGCTGATTTTTGGCCAGCGTCTTCAAGACGATGCCGGTTCCATCCCCTTGGACTTGATGATCGGCACCGCGTGCTGGCCGGTCAGAAACTTGATCAGGCCGCTTGCTGTGCCGCTATCCTTGGCGGTGACACCGAGACCGGCCGAATAGACGGTGAAATTTTGGATCTCGTCGGGTAGCGGGCCGACCAGGACAACGCCCGGCACGTCCAAAATCTCGCTGATCTGGTGGATGCCGATCTCGGCTTCGCCGCCGGCGATATGGTCGGCGACCGCGCCGCCATGAATGAGCTTTGCCTTGGCGTTCACCTGTTTGGCAATGCCGAGCCGCTCCAGCAATTTCGCGACGTAGATGCCGCTCGAACCGCCGGCCGCCGGATCGATATAGGCAACCGACTTGGCCGCCAGCAGCGTGCGTTTGAAGGCTTCGACGGTCGAAATGTCGGGCAGCGCCGCCCCGGCCTTGACGACGACACCGACGCCAACCTTGGCGAGATCGGCACGGCTGCCGACAACGACCTTGCCGTCTTTGGCGAGGCCGCCGATCGCTTCCGGCGTCAACACGGCGACGTCGAATGCCTCCTTGCCGTCTTTGATCAGCGTCAGATGCTGGCCGACGGTCCGGTAGCTGAGGTCAAGCTTGTTGCCCGTCTCTTTCTCGTATTGTGCGGCGAGCGCGTTGAGCACCTGCTTGAAGGCGCCGCCACTGATGACCTTGAGGCCGGCCGCGTCAGCACGTAAAGCCATGACCAGCGTCAGCGCGGCAGCGAGAATGGTCAGCATGAGCCGCATGGCGCCTCCCGAGCATAGATTCAATTTTCCTCTTTGGGGTCAGCCTTCGAACCATAATCGGGCGCGAAGCCGCGGGAAATAGGGAAATAGGTAACCTTGGCGACGAACCCGCAAGCGTGCTAACCGCAGCCGCCATGCCAATTCTCGCGCTCATCGATGCCGCCGCGATTTTTCCGCAGCGCGGGGCGCTGATCGGGCTCGACCTTGGCACCAAGACCATCGGCGTTGCCGCCAGCGATCCCGATCGGCGCGTTGCGGCGCCGGTGGAGACCGTGCGGCGCAACCGCTTCAACCTCGATGCTCAGCGGCTCATCGCGCTTGCCGCCGAGCGCCGTGCGGTCGCTTTCGTGCTTGGGCTGCCGCTCAACATGGACGGCAGCGAGGGTGCGCGCGCGCAATCGACGCGCGCCTTCGCTCGTAATTTCGCCAAGCTCACCGAACTTCCCATTGCGCTATGGGATGAACGATTGTCGACCGTTGCCGTAGAGCGCGCGCTGGTCGCCGCCGACGCCAGCCGCGCCAAGCGCAAGGCGGTGATCGACCAGCACGCCGCCACCTACATTCTGCAGGGCGCGCTCGACCGGCTGGCGCATCGCGGCGCCGGCTAGGCATTCTTTGGGTTTCTCGGGACGCACGTCCCTCGCTAGCAGCCGCGAATAGAGAAGCGGCATTCGCCCGGACGCGGCACGGCGTAGGACCAGCCGGGCGCCGCGTCGTAATAGCCGGGCGATGGCGTGACGACGACGGCATCCGGGTCATAGTCGTAATAGCCCGCACCATAGCCATTGTAGGAGGAGTTAGCCGCGGTCGCCGCCGCCGCACCGATCGCAAGGCCAACGCCGGCTCCGACGGCAGCGGCCGTACCCCATCGAGGTTCGGCAAAGGTGGTCGTCACAGTCGTGAGCGAAAGAGCGGCGGCCATTCCCGCCGTAGCGACGCAAAGCGTTAAGGTTCCATTCGCCATGTTCGCCTCCTCGGGCGTACAGAGCTCCCGTCCGCTGCGTCCGTTTCCCCGCCAGTCAGAACAACGCGGCGGTGCCATTGTTCCATGGTGCAATGACACCGATCGGTCCGGCGGGAGTGAATCCGGTGTACACCACCTGCGGCAACCGCGAGAAGGCTTGCCGGACCGCGCGGATTGGGCCTATAGCAGCGCTTTGATGACCAAAGCCCGGCCGCTCACGCGTCACATCATCTCGATCAACGACCTCAGCAATAAGGAGATCGAGACGATCTTCGAGGTCGCGCAGGGGTTTTTGAAGGAACTCGCTGATCCCAACGTACCCTACCGCATCGGGCACAGCACCGATATCGCGGCAAAATCCATTCTCGCGAGCCTGTTCTATGAGCCGTCGACCCGCACCCGGTTGTCGTTCGAAAGCGCCATGCTGCGGCTCGGCGGCGCCAACATCACCAGCGCCGACCCGACGGTGAGCTCGGCGGCCAAGGGCGAAAGCCTAGCCGACACCATCCGCGTCATCTCCAACTATTCCGACGTCGTCGTCATCCGCCATCCGCGTGACGGCGCGGCGCGGCTCGCGGCGGAATATTCGCAAGTTCCCGTCATCAACGGCGGCGACGGCGCGCACGAGCACCCGACGCAAACGCTGTGCGATCTATTCACGCTGCGCTCGAAAAAGAAGAGCCTCAAGAACATGAAGGTCGCGATCTCCGGCGACCTCAAAGGCAGCCGCACCATCCATTCCTTCGTCTATGCGCTGGCTCGCTTCGGCGCCACCATCGATCCCCTGCCCGCGCCCGGCATGGAACTGCCGGGGCACGTCGACCGTCGGCTGCGCGAGGAATTCCACTGCCGCATGGTATCGAAGGATCCCGGCCAGCCGAACGGCGGCTCGATCGACGCGCTGTACGTTACTGCCGACCAGCCACACCAGCTCTCGCTCTATTCCGATCCAGAAACCGACTACGGACCGCTGCTGCAGAAGAAGACCGACGCGGTCTATGTCACGCGCTTCCAGAAGGAGCGCTGGGCCGAGAAGGACCGGCCCTATCCGAAGATCGATGCAAAATTCCTGGGCGAAGCGAAATATTCCGACGCCAGCGTCATGCACCCGCTGCCGCGCGTCAACGAGCTCGATGCGTCGCTCGATACCGACCGCCGCGCCGTCTACTTCCAGCAGGCGGCCTACGGCGTTCCGGTGCGCATGGCGCTGATCTCACTGCTGTTGCACTTGCACAAGAATAATTCGCTGCATCAATTCCATGGCGGCTTCGCCGAGCCGAGTTTTCCGGTCTATATGCAGCCGATCGGCACCGGCTTCTCCTGCGACAATCCCAATTGCATCACCGTCGACCCGGCGGAACGGCAATACGCCGCCAACAAGTTCTACCTGGTCGACGAGGATGCCCGGCAGCGCTGCGCGCTTCGCTGCGTCTATTGCGAGAAAGACATCGAGAGCGATGCCTCGGTGCAATTCGTCATCGCCGATGCGACGCGAAAGACGTTTGCGCCGGACTTGGCGGCGCTCATGCGCCTGCCAAGCGACAAGCTCAAGCACCACATCATTTACCGCAACGCCGCCGACGCCCTTGCCGCGGGCTTTGAGCCGCGCGACGGCGCACGGAAGGCGCACGCCGGCTGAATCCATGAGCCTCCCCGTCACCGCGGCGGCTTTCGTCTTCGGCTATCTGTGCGGCTCCATCCCATTCGGCATTCTGCTGACGCGGCTGACCGGCGGGCCCGATTTGCGCAGCGTCGGTTCCGGCAATATCGGCGCTACCAACGTTTTACGGACCGGCCACAAGGGCCTCGCCGCGGCGACGCTGCTCGGCGACATGCTCAAGGGCACAGTCGCGGTGGTCGTCGCACAGCGTTTCGCCGGCGCCGACGCAGCGCTTGTCGCCGCGCTCGGCGCGTTTCTCGGTCATTTGTTTCCGGTGTGGCTCAAGTTCAAAGGCGGCAAAGGGGTCGCGACCTATATCGGCCTCCTCCTCGGCCTGGTCTGGCCGGTCGCGCTTGCGTTTTGCGCCATCTGGCTAGTGGTCGCCTTCGTGTTCCGCCACTCATCGCTCGCCGCGCTCGTTGCCAGCGCGGCGACGCCGGTGATTTTGGGATGGCTCGGCGATTTTTGGCTTGCCGGCTTATTTCTGCCGTTGTCGGTCCTGCTGTGGTTCATGCACCGCGCCAACATCGCGCGGCTGCTGAACGGCACCGAAAGCAAGATTGGCGGCGGCGCCAAGACGTAGCACGCATCACCCGGCCGCAGCCGGCAGGCGCATCGGCGCGCCATGGGTGTGCGGAATCTTATCGGCGAACGCTTCGACGAAGTGATCGGTCTCGCCGGGCTGCGTGTGCGGCCGCAGGGCTTCGTCAAAATGCTTGCGCGAGGCTGGATCGGCGACGACGCGGGCCATGATGCGGCGGTAGCGCCACATCAGCCGGAGCCATTGCGCTGTAACGTTGAGAAAATTCGCGGCGCGCCACGGATAGAATATAAAAGGACTTACGATCGGCATGCCGTGGCGCCGCTGCGTGCGGATCTTCCGCCGCAAGAAGCCGAATTGCAGCGGATGCACGCCCTCGATGCGCGCCGAGCCGGCGAAGATGGTCAGCGAATCCAGAACCTTGGTGCGGTTGACGCCGGAGGCGACGGCGCGCCGCATGATCGTCTCGACGTGTTCGTCGGTATAGTAGCGCGCCCAGGCATCGGTATAGACCGCGATCCAGGTCTCTTTCGACATCATCGGGTGCGCGGTGCAGGCGTGCTCGAGATCGTATTTGTTCATGTCGGGGTCCATGGGCACCCCGCGAAGATAAAGATTCTTGTGATCCTCGGAGCCCGGCAGCGGCGTCAGATAGAAGAACTCAAGGATATCGACCGGCAACTCCCGCTTGATGATCTCGATATCGCGGGCGGTCGATTCCGGTGTGTCGGTCGGGAAGCCGAGGATGTAGCCCGCATAGGTCATGACCTTCTGCGCGCGCCAAGCGAGCAGCATCTCGCGGTATTCCCAGATCTTGTTCTGGCGCTTCTTGGTGCCCATCAGGGATTCGGGATTGATGTTTTCGAGCCCGATGAACACCGCGGTGCAGCCAGCACGCGCCGCCTTGGCGATGAAATTCGAGATGCGGTGGCACAAGGTGTCGACCTGAATGAGCAGGCGAATGTTGAATTTTTCCCGCTCGCGCAACTCGATCAGGCGATCAAGGATCGGCTCCCAGTTGCGGTTCCTCGCAAAATTGTCGTCGGTGATGAAGAAACGGGTGATGCCCTGGGCCGCATTCGCTCGCACGATGGCTTCGACGTCGTCCGGCGTGCGGTAGCGCGATTTTCGTCCCTGCACGTTGATGATGGTGCAGAAGCTGCACTGGAATGGGCAGCCGCGGCCGGCATCGAAGCTCGAATAATGACCGGCGACCCGCGTCACCACCTCGCGCGGCAGGATCGGGTAGACCGCCGCAGCCATCTCCGGCATGTCGCTCAGGTAATTGTAGATCGGCTTGGCTTGACCCGCGGCGACATCGCGCAACAGATCGGCCATACGTCCCTCGGCTTCGCCGGCAAACAGCGTGATGCCGAGGTCGAGCGCCTCTTGCAGGTCCGCCGACAAGGTCGGCAGCATGGCGATGCAGCCGGAGACGTGAAATCCGCCCATGACCACGGCCAGGCCGAACTCGCGGAATTGGCGGCCGAGATCGAGCGCGCGGGGATATTGATTCGACTGCACGCCAATCAGGCCGACCATGCCGCCGCCGGCCGAGCGGATGCGCTTGGCGACCGCCCTCACGTCAACGACTGTATTGCACTCATCGCAGGCCTCGACCTCGATATCGACATCGGGGCCAAGCGCGCGACTGCGCGCGCATTCGATCACCAGGCCATGGACGCTAGCCAGCGAATTCGACGGCAGTGTCGAGCGCCGCCATTGGATGACATAGCCGTCGGCGTCATAGTGGGACGGCTTGATCAGCGCGACGTGAAACGCGCGCTTGGCCAGATTGCCGCGCAAAGTTCATCCTCCACCGACAGAAGCCCACCACTATCACGCCCCTGCGCGGAGTCTGCGGCTTTGCCCATCGCTTTGCAATAGAGACGTCGGCGACGGACAATAGCGCTTGCGCCAGCAGTAAACATGCCGTTCGAGCCTGATTTTTATTTTTTAGCTATAATCGCCGACCAAGGGTCGCGACCGCGACGGGGGCATAGTGAACACGCCAACCCAAGCTATCCGTCTCACCGATGCGCAGCGCGTCGACTGGCTGCGCTTGATCCGCAGCCAGAACGTTGGGCCGCGCGGTATTATGGCGCAAACGCCACAAGAACTGAATCCCTAGCGTCGCTACCTGTGAGGAAATTCACAGGAGCAACGCATGCCCCACGCTTTCAAAGCTACGCCTAACCACCCCGCCGTGAACTACCTGGTTCGGCTGCACGCCGACATCGGCGGACGAATACAAGCCAACAAGGCGGAGGGCGAGCGCCTAGCCGACGCGATGAAACACGTCGAGGCGGTCATCAAGATATTCAACCCGGAATTTAACGTCGCGACGATTGCCGTTCGCCGCCGGCAACGGACCAATCCGTGGTTCAAGCGCGGCACCCTGTTTCGGGAGGCGCTAGACGTACTGCGCACGGCCTCCGGGCCGCTCACGGTCGCGGAGATTACGGCCGCCGTCCTGGCCGCCAAGGGCATCCGGGACGCGACTACGGCCCAGCGGAACGGCGTGGCGGCCGGGATACGATCTTGCCTCGAAACCAATGCCGGCAAGACGGTGGAGCGGATCGGCGACGGGGTGCCGAAGCGGTGGCGGCTTACCGGCCGGTTGACCCAGACTAAAGCATCCGCAACCATAGGACGTTAGGGGTCGGGAGGCCAATTTTACGCGCTCTTAATAATGACGGCAAAAGACTGGAATGCTCTTCTCAAGACTTTTATGGACCGCGCGGGTAAAGTCGGGGTCACAGGACGGCGATTCGTTTTATGCTTCTTGGCTGTCATTGCCGCACTTTTGATGGCGCACGGTATAGCGCCGGCTTGGTGCATTGCCTTCGTAGTCATTATCTATATCCTAGAACCCGCAGCCGAAATCATTCGGACGCTCATCTTCCATCGGGCGGCCGGCCAAGGATTAGCTGCGGACAGGGATGATTTTCGCGATTTTGTGAGTAGACGAAGAGGTCGTCTGCGAGTTGAACCTGAGCTGCCGTTACCCTCGCCGGAGTTGGGTGAAGATCAATGACCGTCCACGTTGCAATTGCAGTAATTGTAGCGGTCGTTATCGCCGCTAGTCTCGGGCGATTGTTGCGGCAATACCTGCTCAGGCTAAAGGATGATTGCTCCCGTATTGAAGCCGCTCGGGCTGCACTGAAAGCACAAAAGCAGTGGCTTGATCGTGTTCTCGATAGCCACATCATTCCTGAGAGCGTCAAGAAATTTATCGTCGAAGTATCGGAGGTTGTTCCTGATCGGGACATGGCATATCGACTTGCACAATGGATGGAAGACGGGATGCCAGAACCCAAGACTAATAAGAATGAAGAACCCGACGAATTGTTTGACGATTTGCGCAATCTCAGAAGCTCTCATCCCGAAGCGTTTGAGCTAGCAGTTAGCGCGCTACGCGGAGCGATCATTACGATTATGTTGCAATGGCCAGCCACAGCGCGTTGCTTGCAGCGTATGAGTTATAAGCTCGCTGTAGAATCGAGCACGGAAGTTGCAAAATCTGCCGCGCGTTTCCATCATTGGGCAGACCCGCGTCAGCCTTTGGCAGCCTGATTGTGCCTCTGCCAGTATCCGGCAAAATCCACGCTCGGCTTGTTGGCCAGCGCCAGCATCGCCACGCGGCTCACCTGTTCGCCATTTGAGGAGCGGCGGTGATCCTCCCGCCAGGACGCTTCTTGCGCATAGCGGAGCAAATACGGGCCGGCTACGTGGTGATGGTGGCCGATCTCGCCCCGGCGCATGCGGCTGAAAAATTCCTCCGCCCAATTCGTGCAAGCGCCGTCGAAGCTGTAGGCTTCCTCGTGGTTGATGCGCTTCATTTCAAAGCGGCTGTGTAGCTCGTTCCAGTTCGGGCTTTCGTCCGCGTTGACAACCGTACCCTTGGCGATGCGCGACTTGATCCAGTTCAAGGCTTGGCCTTCCGAGCGGAACACGGCGGGGAGCGTGCTGCCATCGCGTTCACGGATCACGATCACTGCCTTGCGCTTGCCGGACTGGTGTTCGAAAAAGCGGCGGTCAACGCGATGCGGTTTCAGATTGGCCGGCTTCACATAGCCACCGAAATAGCCGGCATCCACTTCCGCTACCTTGCCCTCTCCGCCGACTACGCGACCTTTCAATTCGGCCGCCATCGCTTCGCGCAGCTTGTGCAGCAAAACGAACGCGCATTTGTAGGAGACGCACAGGTCGCGGGACAGGGCCAGCGCCGACTTGCCCTTTACCTCGTTACAGAAGATGGCAATGGCCGCGAGGTAGCAGCGGATGGGCAGCTTGTGGCTGGCGAACAGGGTGCCGGACGTGATCGAGAAATCCTTTTTACAGCCACGGCAGCGGAACCGGGGCGCGCCCTTCAACCGGCGGCAATCGTAGGCGTCAACGCTGCCACAGTGCGGGCAAACCGGGTCGCCGTTCGTGTCGGCCCAACGGATGCGGCGGAACGTGGCCTCCGCCTCCTCATCCTTCATCGTGAAAACGGCCGCCAGGGAGAGGGTCTTGGCGGCTTTGGTGAGGAGGAAGTGCAGAGCCATCGGAACACCTGTCGTCTATGCGAGCTATCATATCCGATAGGTCTTGACAGTCAAGTTCAATCTTGCATATGTGATAGCCTATCGTATGCGATAGGGACATAGCCGATGAATATCAAATCGGAAGAGGAGTGGGCGGAGCGGGCCGCCGCGTTCCTCAAACACAAGTTACGGGATTGCGAGGTTACTTACGTTGAGCTGGCGAAGCGCCTCAAAAAACATGGCTTCAAGGACGAAACGGAAGCCTCGATCACGAACAAGCTGGCGCGGGGGACGTTCTCGGCAACGTGGTTCCTAGCATGTCTTGCGGCCCTTGGATTGGATGGCGTGGCCCTAGAGGAAATTTAGATCAGATGGCATGTGCCGGCCGGCGCGCCGATTAAGTGCTCTACTCGGCTAGTAACGGCAGTGATCGCCGGCACGGTTGGGTCAGCGATTGTTAGCTCGCCCATCCATCTATTGATGGGAGCAAACTCGGTTATGCGAGTAACATAGAGTTGATCTTTTAGTCGCCGGATTTCGGTTACCGACTTAACGTAGTCAGGAATCGGTTGCGGCGGCGGTGTTAGTTCTATTCTCAAGCCGTCGCTACCCAAGCCGTGCATATCAACAGTAAGACCCTGCGATTCTCCGACGACGGATGCATATTGCTGCCACTCATCGATCTCATTCGGCCGTTTCGGCATATTGCAGATGAAAATGATGCGCCCATACTTCGATGTTAGTGGCCCCTGAGGGGCTTGCTCGGGCGGGGTGGTAGGAGGTGCTTGCGCTCCGGTTTCCGCTGGCCACTCATGAGAGGCCAGGTAGCCGCCGCCGGCTAAGGCGCATAAAAGCACCAGGCCGATTAGTCCGCGCAATCTTCCGTTTGTTACCCTCCCATCGGGCTCCCATCCTGCCGTCAACGATCCGGCCACAGCTTTGATTTCCGGCCACAGCAAATAGATGGCGAGAGCCCCGGTCGCCATAGCGCCGGGCACGGTGAGAAGCCGCGTCATGTTGGGAAAGGCCCATGCCAAAAATGCCAAGCATGCCGTAGCGAAGACGGCGGCAATGCCTCGCCGTTCTGAAACCGACCAAGTTGCAAACATAGAGGAACCCTCTGCTGATACCGTACCAAAGCCAGAATGGCCTTGGGTACGGATTCCGCGTGGAATCCCCGATGTTCGAGGTCGTACATTGCCTTGACCTAGCTAGGTTCTAGCGATGGGCTTGTGGCGTTTGCGCCATAATACCGGGGCCGCGGACGTTTCGCGCCTTGATCAATCATTTCGGCGGCGCGGCTGCCGCGCTCGAAGCGCTGCCGGGATTGGCTCGCCGCGGCGGCGGCAGCGCGACGCCGAAGATTTTTCCGCGCGAGGCGGCCGAGCGTGAGATCGAAGCCGCACAAAAACTCGGCGTTGCTTTTGTCGCCATCGGCGAAAGCGACTACCCGTATCGTCTGCAGATGATCGACGATGCACCGCCGCTGCTCGCGGTGCGCGGCCATCGCGATGCGCTGAAAATGCCCGCGGTCGCAGTGGTCGGCTCGCGCAACGCATCGGCGGCCGGTATCAAGTTGACGCAGATGATCGCCCATGGACTGAGCGAGACTGGTTTTGCCGTCGTGTCCGGGCTCGCCCGCGGCATCGATGCGGCGGCCCATCGCGTCAGCCTCGAGACCGGCACCGTCGCGGTGTTGGCCGGCGGCCAGGATCGGGTCTATCCGCCCGAGCACGAAGACCTGCTCGACGCCATTCTGACCGCCGGCGCGGCAGTCAGCGAGATGCCACTCGACTGGCAGCCTCGCGCCCAGGATTTTCCGCGGCGCAACCGGTTGATTTCCGGACTCGCGCTCGGTGTCGTCATCGTCGAGGCGGCAAAGCGCTCCGGCTCGTTGATCACGGCGCGGCTCGCCCTAGAGCAGGGCCGCGAGGTCTTTGCCGTGCCAGGCTCGCCGCTCGATCCGCGTGCCGAGGGCACCAATGGACTGATCAAACAGGGCGCCACGCCGGTAACCGAGGCGGCGGACATTGTTGGCGCGCTGCAGCCGATCATGGGGATCGCCGAGCCGGATCGCGGGCTCGAGCCGGCAGACGGCGCGCGCACGTCGGGCGCCGAGCCGGCGGCCGACGAACGTGGGCGGATCGTTGCCCTGATGAGCCCGGCACCGGTGTCGATCGACGATCTAGCCCGGCTGTCCAATTCATCGCCACGGACGGTCCGCATGGTGCTGCTGGAGCTCGAGATTGCCGGCCGCCTGGAGCGCCATGGCGGCGGCCTAGTGTCGCTGCTCTAGTCGGCAGGTCGCCTTGTCGATCGACTCATGCGCCCCATCGATTCGACGAAATGCACCAGGGCATGGCGCTGATTGGCATCGTCGATGGCGTCGAACGCCCACAGCATGCGCACGGCGTAAGGCCGCGACAGCACTTCCGTCAGCAAATTATCGACCGCCGCATCGGCCTTATCATCCTCATCAAGCAGCGCGCTGACCGATGACTCGAATACCGTGGCGATTTTCTTGAGACGGCCGACGCCGATGCGGTTGAGGCCGCGTTCGTATTTCTGGATCTGCTGGAACGAGACGCCGATCTTATTGCCGAGCGCCGATTGTGACAGGCCGCGATTGAGCCGGTAGGCACGAATACGCTGACCTATGCGCACGTCGAAAGGATCGATATCCTTCGGCATTTGACGCTCTCGGATTGGAATCACCGTAGGCATACGTCTCCGAGGGTCCAATGCCGAATTTCTATGGGGGGGCCTGCGAGCCAGATAGGTCGGCGAGCGCCGGCATGACCAGCGAAACGCCCTGCCACGTGCCGCTGTCGATCATTTCGTAGACCAGCGATTTCAACGTCACGGCGACCGCATCGACGGCCGGCGTGCGTTGCGCCACTTCGGAGAAGCATAAAGCCGCAGGGCGCGAAAGCTTGGCATCGGCAAACGGGCGGCAATTGAGCGGCCTTTCGCGGCCGGCGTCGTACAGTGCCGACCACGGCAGAATGGCGTTGCCGAGACCCGATGCGATGGCGTGCCGGAACGCGCTCAAGGCGTCGATTTCGCCGATTGAGGTGACGGTCAGACCATGCGCACTGAAGAGCTGCTGCGCCGCGCGCTGGCTGCCGCTGCCGGGTCCGGGCATCAATAGCGGCCGCTGCGCTGCATCGGCAAGCGTGATTGGCGAGGTGTTGTCTTCGGCGCTGACGTAGAACAGCTCCTCATGCAGCAACGGCTCGACGGCGAGACCGCGTTCCGGGTGATCGGCGAACAGTACGGCGATGTCGAGCCGACCGTTGACGAGCTGCTCGCGCAACAACGCACTCTTGCCGTCGATGATGTGCAGCAGGATCTGCGGGGAGATGCGGCGGACCTGTGCGAACAACGCATAGCCCAACACGCCGGACCAATCGATCGGAAAGCCGATCGATACGCGACCCGAGGGAACGTTGGGCGTGCTCATGGCGTCCTGCTTGGCGCATTCGACGTGCCGCAGAATAGCCTCGGCGTGGCGATAGAGGACAACGCCTGCTTCGGTGAGCACGATGCCCTTGGGGCCGCGCAGCACCAGTTGGCGGTCGAGCTCGGATTCCAGACCTGCGAGATGATGACTCAATGCCGATTGCGCTACATGCAGTTGATCGGCGGCCCGCGACAGGCTGCCGGCCTGGACAATGCCGACGAAGTATCGAAGTTGGCGAAGATCCATGAAGACCCGCTTCCCTGCATCTTACACCCGGCGCAGATATTTTACACTCTTAGCGGGCACCGATAAACCCGAACTACCCCATGTTGGGACGCCAATGATGAAACTGCACAGCATTTTGCTCGCCTGGCTGGTCGCTCCGACGGCGGCAGGGGTAGCGGCCCAAAACGAGCCGTCGGGAAAACCGTTGGCCAGGCAGGGCATCGAAGTATTCCACCTGGATTCGCAGCAGCGCGGCACATTTCTCGATGCGGAAGCGGCGCGCTTTGGCGACCCGCTCAAGCACTCTCGCGTGGTCGGCAGCGCGCAGTAAGAGAGCCGCCATTGTTCTCGCGACGCATATTCGTGACCGGAGCGCTGGCGTTGCCGTGCGACCGCGCCCTCGGCCAGCCCGCCGACGGCTTCGTCACATTCCTCGGCGCGCTGTGGCCGGAAGCCGCCGCGCAGGGAATATCGCGCGCCACTTTCGATGCTGCGTTTGCCGGACTGACGCCTGACCCGCGCGTGCTCGCCGCCATGCAGCGGGCCCCGGAATACGGCAAGCCGTTCGGCGCCTATGTCGAGAGCATCGTCTCGCCGTCGCGGATCGGCGTCGGCATGCGCAAGATGGCGCAGTGGGTCGACACGCTACGGGCGGCTGAGAAGAGATACGGCGTGCCGGACGCGATGGTCGTCAGCATCTGGGGCGTCGAGTCCTCGTTCGGGGATAGCACCGACCGCTGGGACATCTTCCGCTGCATCGCCACTCTGGCGCAGGCCAAGATCCAGGCGCCCTATTTCCACGACGAACTGATCAGCGCGCTTAAAATTCTGCGGTCGGGACGGATCGCGCGGCAGCAACTGCTCGGCTCCTACGCCGGCGCCATGGGCCAAACTCAGTTCATGCCGTCGAGCTATCTGAAATATGCCGTCGATTTCGACGGCGATGGTCGCGCCGATATCTGGACCAGCGTGCCCGACGTGCTCGGCTCGATCGCGAATTATCTGCAAAATTACGGCTGGCAGCCGGACCTGCCATGGGGTTTTGAAGTGTTGGCGCCGCGCGCCTTCGATTACCGCGTAAGCCGCGGCTCGTTCCGCGACTGGGCCGCGCGCGGTTTTGAACGTCTCGACGGCGGCCGCCTGCCCGACAACGGCGACGCCATTCTGTTCTTTCCGTCGGGCGCACCCGGGCCAACTTTTCTGGTGACGCAGAATTTTGTCGTGCTCAAAACCTACAACAATTCGGACGCCTATGCGCTCGCAGTGGCCCACCTCGCCGACCGGCTGCGCGGCGGCAGTCCGTTCCGCACCGCCTGGCCGCTGAACGATTTCCAACCGTCCCGCGCCGCACGTATCGCGTTGCAAAAGAAGCTTGCTGCGATGGGCTACAAGGTCACCGATTTCGATGGCCATCTCGACTTCGACCTGCGTGACGACATCCGCAAGCTGCAGCAAAGCTACGGCATGATCCCCGACGGCCACCCCGGTCGGGCCTTTTTCCAGCGCCTCGGCCTGTCCGCATCGTGAGCCAAAAGTAGACGCAGCACGCGCTAAGCGCTAGATATCCTTGCAACTCTATCTATGAGAGCAACGCTTAGCGCCCCTGTCCGGCCCTAATTCCCGTTCACCCGAACGTGGCCTTTTACCGGTAACGATTTGACAGGTGGGGCTGCATTACCCATGTTCCCCGCGTCTGGGCGGCCCCTCGATGGACCGTAAATTCCGGAAAACGTCTTTGAATCAAAGGCTTCCATGCAGCTAGTGCTCGTAGAATCGCCCGCCAAGGCGAAGACCATCAATAAATATCTGGGCAAGGGCTACGAGGTCCTGGCGTCGTTTGGCCATGTCCGCGACCTGCCGGCCAAATCGGGTTCCGTCGACCCCGACCACGATTTTCGCATGCTCTGGGAAATCGATCCCAAGGCGCAGAAGCGGCTCAACGATATCGCGAAAGCGGTCAAGGGCGCCGACAAGCTCATTCTCGCTACCGACCCGGATCGTGAGGGCGAGGCGATCTCCTGGCATGTGCTGGAAATCCTCAAACAGAAGAAAGCGCTGTCGAAGCAGGCCATCGAGCGTGTCGTCTTCAATGCCATCACCAAACAGGCGGTAACCGAGGCCATGGCGCATCCGCGCACCATCGACCAGGCCCTGGTCGATGCCTATCTGGCCCGCCGCGCGCTGGACTATCTGGTCGGCTTCACGCTGTCGCCGGTGCTGTGGCGCAAATTGCCGGGCGCGCGCTCGGCCGGGCGGGTGCAGTCGGTAGCGCTGCGACTGGTCTGCGACCGCGAGCTCGAAATCGAACGGTTCGTCAGCAAGGAATATTGGTCCCTCGTCGCCACGCTCGCGACGCCGCGCCAGGAAACCTTCGAAGCGCGGCTGGTCGGCGCCGACGGTAAAAAGCTGCAGCGGCTCGACATCGGCTCCGGCGCCGAAGCGCAGGCGTTCAAGGATGCGCTCGAAACCGCGACGTTCGCCGTCGCCTCAGTCGACTCCAAGCCGGTCAAGCGCCATCCGCCGCCGCCGTTCACCACCTCGACCTTGCAGCAGGAAGCGAGCCGGAAGCTCGGTTTTGCGCCGGCCCACACCATGCGGGTGGCGCAGCGGCTGTACGAAGGCGTGGACATTGGTGGCGAAACCGTCGGCCTCATCACCTATATGCGTACCGACGGCGTGCAGATCGCCGACGAAGCGATCACCGCCACCCGCCGCGTCATCGAAGCCGACTACGGCGCGCGCTACGTGCCAGGCTCGCCGCGCCGCTACGAGACCAAGGCGAAGAATGCCCAAGAAGCCCACGAGGCGATCCGCCCGACTGATCTCGGCCGCCGCCCTAGCGAGACCAAAAGCTATCTCGATGCCGATCAGGCCAAGCTCTATGAGCTCATTTGGCTGCGCACCATGGCGAGCCAGATGGAATCCGCGGAGCTCGAGCGCACAACCGTCGATATCACGGCGAAGGTTGCCGCACGACTGCTGGAACTGCGCGCCACCGGCACGGTGGTGAATTTCGACGGCTTCCTCGCGCTCTATCAGGAAGGCCACGACGAAGATCCTGCCGACGAGGAGGCGCGCCGGCTGCCGCAAATGAGCGCCGGCGAGCGGCTCACCAAGCGCGAGATCAAGGCCGATCAGCATTTCACCGAGCCACCGCCGCGCTATTCGGAAGCGTCGCTGGTCAAGCGCATGGAAGAGCTTGGTATCGGCCGGCCCTCGACCTATGCGTCGATCCTGCAGGTGCTCAAAGACCGCAAATATGTGCGGCTCGACAAGCGACGGCTGTATCCGGAAGATCGCGGCCGCATCGTCGTCGCATTCCTGGAGAGCTTCTTCCTCAAATACGTCGAGTACGACTTCACCGCAGACCTCGAAGAGCAGCTCGATCTGATCTCCAACAGCGAGATCGCCTGGCGCGAGGTCTTACGGGATTTTTGGCGCGACTTTTTAGGCGCCATCGACGGCACCAAGGATTTGAAGATATCCCAGGTGATCGACGCGCTCGACGATCTTTTGGCGCCGCACCTGTTCCCACCGCGCGAGGACGGCACCGATCCGCGGGTCTGCCCGACCTGTGGCAACGGCCGGCTGTCGCTGAAACTGTCGAAATTCGGCGCCTTTATCGGCTGCTCGAACTATCCGGATTGCCGCTACACCCGCTCGCTGACTGCCCCCGGCAATGGCGCCGAGGCCGCCGACCGCAAGTTGGGCGTCGATCCGACGACGGGCCTCGATGTGATGGTACGCTCGGGCCGCTTCGGTCCGTATCTGCAGCTCGGCGAGCAGGTCGAAGGCGGCGACAAGCCGTAGCGCGCCAGCCTGCCCAAGGGCGTGGCGCCCGACGAGATGGATCTCGACCGCGCTATCGCGCTGTTGTCGCTGCCGCGCACCATCGGCCGGCATCCCGAAGACGGCGAGCCGATGCTGGCCGGCATCGGCCGCTACGG
>JASHQO010000217.1 GCA_030039105.1 Xanthobacteraceae bacterium | reverse complement strand
TTCTCCGCCGCGCCGAAATTGTTGCTGCGGAAATATCGCTTGCCGAGCTGCAGGTCGTCGTTCGGATCGTCGCCGGCCAGCCCTGGATGCGACAATGGAGCG
This sequence comes from Xanthobacteraceae bacterium, assembly GCA_030039105.1. Taxonomy (GTDB): domain Bacteria; phylum Pseudomonadota; class Alphaproteobacteria; order Rhizobiales; family Xanthobacteraceae; genus BOG-931. Next base: position 4,495 of record JASHQO010000217.1, on the reverse strand, counting down.
ACCGGCTCGCCGCTCGGCCCCGGCTCGGCCGGCTGGGTCGTCACCGAACCGGTGGCGTCGCCGTCGGTCGTATTGGAAGCGGTCTTGTCCCGCTTGTGCAACAGATCGCCGAGGATGCCGGTGACGCCGCCGTCGGTCGCAGGCGCGCTCGACGTGCTGCCGGTCGTGTCGTCGAGCTTCGGTGCCGTCGAGCAGGCGCCGAGCCACAGGAGGCATACCCCCCCGGCCACCACGATCCGCGCCGCTCGGATGCTCATCACGCGCTCCGGGACCACGCCCCCGCCCGGAATACCCCGCCCCACACGCGGATTGGACCATCCGACCCAGGCCTTGCGCCGTGGGCCCGGACGGCACCGGACGAGCCAAGCTAGGCGACGATTGTTAAGGAATTCCTTGCCGGGCCGGCCCTGCGGGTCGCGCAGGGGAGCGGCCTTTACCAATTGCCGGTCGCCAGCCGCACGATGACCGGGCACAAAATCACGACGAACAGCACTGGAAAGATGCAGACCATCATGGGCACGGCGAGCTTGGCCGGCAGGCTGTAGGCCTTCTCTTCGGCCCGCGACAACCGTTTATGGCGCATGTCTTCGCTATAGACCCGCAAGGCATCGCCGATGCTGGAGCCAAGCTCGTCGGACTGCTGGATCAGGGTGGCGAACGAGCGGGCCTCATCGAGGCCGAGCCGGTCGCCGAGGTGCTCCAGCGCCTCCGTCATGGTGCGGCCGGCCCGGATCTCGAGATTGGCCATGTGGATGTTGGCGGCGAGCGACGGATAAGACAGCGCCAGCTCGCGTCCGACCCGGTCGAGGGACGCCTCCATGCTCAGGCCGGCGTCGGCGCACACCACCAGGAGATCCATGAAATCGGGAAAGCCGGCTTGATGTTCGAGGCGCTTCTTCTTGATGAGGTGATCGAGATAGAAGCTCGGCGCCAGATAGCCGAGCACGCCGGCAGACATGACGAACAGCCAGTACGAAACCTTGACGAAGCCGAGCATCGGCAGGACCAGGAATGCCGTCAGGCCGAGTACGAACGCGACGCCGCCCCGCGCCAGAAAAAAATAGGCGGCGGCGTGGGGATTGTAGATGCCGGCTTGTAGCAACCGCTGGCGCAGCATTTTCGCGTCGTTGCTGTCGGACGACGAATAATGCTTGTTTGCGTAATCGACCAGCTTCTGCGCGGCACGCGCGCTGGAATAGCGCAGCGATCGCCGGCCGGCCGGCGCGTCATCGTCGATATTGACGCGGGCGGCGCGGCGGCGCACCGCTTCGCGCGAGCGCACGCCGAGCATGATGGCGAAGGCCAGCGTGCCGGTGGAGAGAAACACCAACGCACTGACCATCGCCGTCGCGCTGGAGCCGAACAAGGCAAAGGTTGAGCTCGGATCCATCGCTCAGATCTTGAAGTTGACCATCTTGAACATGATGAGATTGCCGATAGACATCCAGCCGCCGGCGCCGAGCAGCAGAACCTTGGTCAGGTGCTGGCCCCACACCGAGCCGTAGAAATCGGGCGCGATGAACTGAATCACGAGAAACATGCCGATCGGCAGCGCCGAGAGGATCATCGCCGAGGCGCGACCTTCGGCGGCGAGGGCGCGGATTTTGCGCCGCATCTTGAAGCGCAGGCGGATGACGCCGGAGAGGTTCTCCAGAATCTCGCCGAGATTGCCGCCGGTCGCGCCCTGGATCGCGACCGCGGTGACGAACAGCGGCAGGTCGTCCGAGCCGATGCGGGAATAAAGATTGCGCATCGCGGTTTCCAGGTCGGCACCGTACGTGACCTCATCGGAGACGATACCGAACTCGCTGCCGATCGGATCGGGCATTTCGCGTCCGACCATGGCGATGGCGATCGGCACCGGGTGGCCGGCGCGCAGGCTGCGCACGATGATGTCGAGGGCGTCGGGAAACTGCGCGGCGAATTTCCGCTGCCGCCGCGAGCGCAGCACGCGCAGCACGAAGTACGGCAGCACCGTGATGCAGGACAACGCTATCAGCGCCGCTTCGACCAGGCTGCCGCGGAAGATCATAATGAAGGCAAAGGCGCCGACCGCGACAATGCCGAAGATCGTGGCAAACCGCCCGATGCCCACGGTGAGGCCCGATTGCAGGATCAGGCGATTGAACGCCACCAAGCCGAGCCGGTAATCGCCGCCGCCGGTCAGCCCGCGCTCGCGCCGCAGCTCGATCAGCACGTTTTCGCGGCTGACGTTCTCCTTCGACAGCAACAGCCGGCGGTTGATCCTGCTGCGGTAGGACGCCGCCGAATAGCAGGTCAGATAGATCGCCTCGGCGGCGAGTCCCGCCGAGATCGCGATGAACAGCCAGACCAGATAGATCGGGTTGAAATCGAATTCCATGATTCAGAGCGGTTGCGAAGGATCGAAATAGGTGCCCGGGATCTTGATGCCCATGGCGACGAGATCGTGGAGAAAGCGCGGGCGCACGCCGGTGGCCTGGAAGTGGCCCTGCACGGTGCCGTCGGGCGCCGTGCCGGTGCGCACGAACCGATAGATGTCCTGCATCTGGACGACGTCGCTTTCCAATCCGGTGATCTCGGCGATACTCATGACCCGGCGCTTGCCGTCGGACAACCGCGAGAGCTGCACGATGATGCGGATAGCTGCCGCGATCTGGCCGCGGATCGAGGCGACCGTCATCGGAAAGCCGGCCATGCCGATCATCTGTTCAAGGCGCGAAATGGCGTCGCGCGGCGTATTGGCGTGAACCGTCGACATCGAGCCTTCGTGACCGGTGTTCATGGCCTGGAGCATGTCGAAGGCTTCCTCGCCGCGGCACTCGCCGAGGATCACGCGGTCCGGCCGCATGCGCAGCGCGTTCTTGACCAGATCGCGCTGACGGACTTCGCCCTTGCCTTCGATGCTCGGCGGCCGCGTCTCCATGCGGCCGACATGGGGCTGCTGCAACTGCAGCTCGGCGGCGTCCTCGATGGTCAGCAAGCGCTCCTTATCGGAGATGAACGCCGACAGCGCGTTGAGCATGGTGGTCTTGCCCGAGCCGGTACCGCCGGAAACGATCAGCGTGACGCGGGCCCGCACCGCCGCGGCGAGCAACTCGGCCATCTGCGGCCGCAGCGCGCCGATGTCGACCAGTTTATTGAGGTTGAACGGCTTCTTGGAGAATTTGCGGATCGACACCAGCGGGCCGTCGATGGCGACCGGGCGCACCGCGACGTTGACGCGCGAGCCGTCGAGCAGGCGCGCGTCGCATATCGGATGCGATTCGTCGACGCGCCGGCCGACCGCGGAAACGATCTTGTTGACGATGCGAAGAAGGTGGGCCTCGTCCTTGAAGCGTACCGACGTCGGCTCGAGGATGCCGAGTCGCTCGACGTAGACGCACTCGTGGCCATTGATCAGGATGTCGTTCACGCTCGCATCCTTGAGCAGCGGCTCGAGCGGACCGAGTCCGGTCATCTCGTCGAGAATTTCCGAGACGAAGTCGCCGAGCTCATGGGCGTTGAGCGCCAGCCGCTCGGTCAGCACGTATTGCCCGACCAGTTGCTGGATGTGGGCGCGTATCTCGTCTTCGGGCAATTTTTCCAGCGCCGAGAGATTGATCTCCTCGATCAGGCGGCGGTGCAGGCGCACCTTGGCGTCGAGCAGCTTCTCGGTCAGCAGCGGATTGCCGCTCGGCGGCGCAACCGGCTCGGGCGCCGGCTCCGGCAACGCCGGCAATACGACGCCGTCGCTGGGCGCCTCTTCGACCGCCGGCAGGAGAGCAGGCGCAAGAGCCGGTGCAAGAGCCGGCGCAAGAGCCGGTGCGGCAACGCGATGCGTCGAGAAACGACCAACCATGTCAACGTCCTGCGATGTCCTACGCAGCCGCCGCCGGCGCATCGCGCCTTACGGGCGCGCCCACGACAGCCTGAATTTCTTCTCCGGCGCCGCTGCATCCTTGGCCGCGGCGCCGTGGTTTTGCGGCACGATCAGCTTCTTGAGCTGAAGCGTGATCTTGTTGCCTTTCTTGACCTCCTCGAGCGGCACGCCACGGTCGATCGCCTCGCGCACCAGCGCATAGTCGTTCGGGATGCAAGCGAGGAAGGCGTCGCCGATCGCCTGCTCGATGTCGGTGCGGTGCAAGCCGGACGAGAATATCCGGCCGACGAAGCGATTGATGATGACTTGCGGCTTGGGACCGTCGCCGAGACGCTCGCGGATGGCGCCGACAAGCTGCTTGGCGTGGCGCAGCCCCGGCACCGTGGTCTCGCTGACGATGAAGAGCTTGTTGGAGCCGAGCAGCACGCTGTCGGTCCAGGAGAACCAGGTGCGCGGCATGTCGAACACGACGTAGTCGAAATGCGACGACACGAGGTCGAGCAGCCGGGTGACCACGTCCGGATCGAACGAGCGCATCTCCGCGGGCCGATTGGGCGCGGCAATCACCGCGAGGCCCGACGGATGCTGCGACAGCATCACTTCGAGCAGTTGCCGGTCGAGGCGCTCCGGGCGCGGCTCGATTTCGTTCAAGTT